>DASPMA010000187.1:0-2051 GCA_035627335.1 Binatia bacterium | reverse complement strand
GGCAATTCCGTTCGGCGCCGTGCGCATCGACGCCGCGCGCGCCGAACGCATCGTGATCTCGCGCCAGCCCACTTTGCTGGAACGCCGCCCTTCGAGCGACGTGCGCTTTGACGTGCGCATCGGCGAACTGCATGTGGACCGCATCATTCTCGACGAGGCCGCGCTCGGTGAAGCCGCGGAGTTCGCGGCCGAACTCTCACTCGATTATCGCGACAGCGAACTGCTCGGCCTCGATACAGAATTGCGCCGCCTTGACTCCGACGCGGATCGTCTGGTCGCGGTGTATCGGCCCGATGAGGACTACGCGCTCAACGTCGACATAGCGAGCGCGCCCGGCGGCATTATTGCGCGCCTGCTCGGAATTGGCGAAGCTGGCTTCACCGCGAACGCGCGCGGCGACGGAGACGCGCAGACCGGCTCTGCCGTGTTCAACGCGTCGGCTGGCGAAGCGCAGCTGCTCACGGGCGCCGTCTCGTGGACGCCGGAACGCTGGTCGACCGAGGCACAGGGCCGGCTCGAGGCGCTCCCCGCGCTCGCGGCTTTGGCCCGCCGGATTGGCCCCAGCGCCACATTCAGCGCAACAGGCGCGCGCGTCGGCGCCTTCGAAGCGCACGCGGAGACGCCTTTTCTCGCCGTCGACCTTGCGGGCGAGCTGAACGAGGATCGCGAACTCGAAGGTCCCGCCCGCATTGTCGCGACCACGGGGCGACTTTCCGACATCGCGCGCGAGTCGCCGTTCGAACTTGGCGCGGCGCGTCTTGAAGGCGAACTCCGTCGCGCGCGCGGCACAACCGCGATCCAAGGCACGCTCGATGCGCAGAGCGTGAATATGTTTGGCCAGCGCGGCCGCCTGACTGGGCCGATCGAAACAGCGCTCACCGAAAACCGCTTTACCCTTTCAGGAGATTTGCACGCGCCTCAAGGCTCTCCACCATTGTTTGCTGGCGCGCGCCTGCGCGCTGCAATGGCCTATGACCGCGAAGATCAACGCTACACGCTCGACCAAGCGCAAGTCACCGGCGGGGCGATTCAAGCGGACGGACAAGGATGGTACTCCCGAGGCGATGGGGAGTTCGCCGGCGATTGGCGCATCCATCGCTTGCAGGCGCTCGCGGGCGATCTCACCGGCCAGGCCTCCGGCCGCTGGCGCGCGGTCTCGCAGCCAACCGGCGACGAGGATCGCGCTTGGATCGTCACCGCTGACGGTTCTGGCGCTCGCATCGGCGGCGAGCCGGCCATCGTCGCGCAGCTGCTCGGTACGACGCCGCAGCTCAACGCCCGCCTGCGCTACGAAAACCGCGCGTTCACTGTGGAGCATGCGCAACTCGATGGCGCCCGCCTGCGCATCGGCGCCCTCGGGCGCATCGTGCGCGGCGAAGCAGATTTGTCGCTGGAAGCAAGCGCCACCGGCCCGATCACGCTCGGCGGCGCGGAAATCAGCGGCGCCGTCGACGCCACCGGCCGCCTCACCGGCCGCCTCGCGCGCCCGACCCTGAGCGCCAACGCCGTGCTCTCCAGCTTCGCTGCTGGCGGCATTGTCGTGAACCAGCCGGTGATCGATTTCACGCTGGCGCCGAGCGGCAACGGCTATGCGGGGCGCGCGGCCGCGCAAGGCGTCGCCTCCGGCCAGCCGCTCAACGCCTCCGCCAATGTCGGTATTACCGATCGCGCTCTGACCTTGACGACACTCGACGCGCAATGGGGCGCGCTTGCCGCGCAAGGCCACGCCGCCTTCGCCTCCGCCGGCGTGACCGCCGATCTCGACGTCACCGGCTCCATCGATGGCCTGGCGCCCGGCACACGCGGCCGGCTCGTGGCTGATGTCGGCCTTACGCCGCAACGCATCGCCGTCAATGCGCAGATTATGGACGCGCGCAGCGGCGAACTGCGCGTACGCGCCGCAACCTTGCGCGCCGAAGGCCCGTTCGACGCAATCGCGATGAACTTCGAGATGCGCGCGCGCTTGCGCCAGGCGCCGCTCGATTTCACCGGCACGGGCCTACTCGACACCACCGGCGACACGACGCTGCGCGTCGAAGGCCGCGGCGAGC
>DASPMA010000186.1:0-3807 GCA_035627335.1 Binatia bacterium | reverse complement strand
AACGCGGCCTTTGCCTTCCGCGCCGAGTGCGTCCCCCAGGGCGGCGATGGAGCGTTCGAGATTGGCCATATCGCGCTCGGAATAGACCCAATCGAGCAGGACGCGCGGCATGCCGAGCGCGTCGGTGTGTTCGGGCAGGAGCGTGATGCGGCTCTCGAGGTTGGGCAATTGCTCCGACATGAAAAAGCACGGCTGATGGCGGGCGCCTGCGCCATTGGCGTCGAGCGTGGCGGCGAGCGTGAGTACCGCCGCATCCTCGGCATTCGGCGCCTCGCGCGGATTTGCTAGAGTTGTCGTGAAGTTGCCCGTGCCGAAGCGGCGTTGCCCCTCCAGCGTCGTGGCGATCACGCAATGCGTCACGTCACGGCCGTTGTTCGTGTAGAGCGACAGGTCCCGCCCATCGCTGACGCACAACATGGTGTTGAGCCCGTCCGGGTTCTCATACACGCCGAATGTGACGTGACCCATGAAGCAGCGGCCAAGCAGCTCGCTGTGGTTGCCGATGCCTCCTGAGGCCAAGAGCAGGCGCACGTTCTCGATGCCGCCTGTTGCAAGGACGTAAGCGCGGCCGATCCCGGTATGACGATGGCCGTTGAGGCAGGCCACCTCCAAGCTGCGCACGCGCGCGCCGCGCCGGACGATGTTGGTGACGTTGGCGTGGAGATAGATTGTGATGTTGGGCGAAGCTTCGACGAAGTCGCCGCAGAAGGCGTCGAAGCGCGCGCGGTCGGCCCAGCCGGAAACTTGGGAAAAACGGCGCGGGGCTGAGAAAAAGCTGTCGATGATGCGCAGGGGCGGGCGATCGGGCTCCGGCGAGGCGTCCCAGTCGCGGTTGAAACGTTCGATCTGCAGCAGGTCGCAGGCGCGATCGTAATAGGGCTGCATCTCGGCGCGCGTCACTGGCCAGCCGGTCCGATCGAGCCAATCGCGGCGCGTGAAATCCGCTTCGTCCAGAGGCACGCACTTGCCGCCCCAGACATTGCCTGAGCCGCCGAGCGCGCGGACGCGCGACTGGATCAGATAGTCGTCGATCTGCCGATCGGCGGCGCCGGGCGCGCGCATCACGCCGGCGCCGGCATAGAGCGCTTGAATTTCGCGATCGATCTCACGCCCGCCGCTTTCGAGAACGGCGACGCGCCGGCCGGTGTTCGCCCATTGCTTGGCGATGGCCAAGCCGGCGAGACCGCCGCCGATGACGATGAGATCGGCTTCGATCTCGGTTGCGTTGGGCAAGGTATGGGCGTCGATGAAAGCCATCGTTGAAAAATCCCTGCGGTGTCGATGGTGGGTTAGCTTGTTGCGCCGTGCTCGCGTAGGAGGCGGGCCATTTCGTCGTGGCCCCGCCTTTGCGCCATGCTCAGCGGCGATCGGCGTTCGCTGCCGTCGATGGTTGGCGCGATGACGGCGAGGTTCACATCGGCGCCGCGGCCGATCAGATAGCGCGCGACATCGAGTTGGTTTCGGCCCGCCGCGTTGATCAGCGGCGTTTCATCGCCGCGCACGATGCCGTTCACGTCGGCGCCGCGCTCCACGAGCAGCTCGACAATATCTACGTGGCCATGAGCGGAGGCCATGATGAGTGGGTTTCCGTCGCCGGGAGCCGGCCGATTGACATCGGCGCCGTGGGCGATGAGCAGATTCACGATCTCGCCTTCACCTCTGCGCGCAGCAATGACGAGTGGGGTGCCGTCGCCTGGAACCCAGACGTTCACGTCCGCGCCTGCGGTGACGAGTTCGCGCGCTTGGTCAGTATTGTTCTCCTGGAGCGCCGCAACAAGCTCGCGCCCTAGCGCGCGCGCGGCGGCACTACTCTCTTGCTCGTCGGCGTAGGCGACCATGGGCGGCTGCGCTGCCCAGACTATGGTCGCGACGGCGCCCATGCCGACGAGGCACAACATTGAACCGAAAGCTGTGCGGCGAGCGCCAGGCAATGGCCGGGAGAGATTGGTAATGCGTTGCTTGAGAGGCTTCGCGCCTATCGGGGGCCAAGCGCAGCCGAGCGGCACGGGTTGCGCGGCCAGCTGCGTCTTCAGCATCGCTTCCGCATAGATGCGCTTGGCTTCGGCATGGCGCGCCATCACGCGCGCGTCGCAGGCGAGTTCCTGATCGACGCGCAACGCCTTGCGAGCCAGATGAAACAGTGGATTGAACCAGTTCAGGCATTGGGCGAGCGCGGCAAACGCATTGATCTGGGCGTCAAAGGCCGCGAGGTGCGCACGCTCGTGAGCGATGACAAGCTCGCGCTCGGCCGCGGTGTAGCGGGCTTCGAAGTCAACGGGCAGAACAATGCGGGGCCGCAGGATGCCAACGACGGCTGGACCGGCATGCCCGGCGTTGCGCATGAAGCGGCGATGGCTTTGCAGCAGCAACAGAAGGCTGAAGATCGTTCCGCTCAACCAAATGAACACAAGCGCAGGCGCCAAGTTGATCGCCGCTTCAGCCGGCAAGGTCGCGACCATTTCCATGATTGGCTGCGTCGGTTGTGCTTGGACCGCGTCAATTGGAACCGCAGTTGCCGCTGGGGCTGCGGCTGGAGCGAGCGAAGGGGACGCCGAAATCGCGCGCGCGGGCACGAACGCCGCAAGCGTGGCGATGGGCGCCAGCAGCCAGAACGCATAAGTTACTTGCGCGCCAAAAGCGGCGCGCAACGGCCGGCGCATCAAGAGGATGACGATGAGCGCCGCGCTCGCGGCCAATGTCGCGCGAATGAGGATGGCCAGAAGGTCCGCGCTCATTTTTCGAACTCCGCGATAAGGCGTTTCAATTCTGCGATGTCTTCCGGCGTCAGCTTTTCGCGCTCTGAAAAATGAGTAACGAGCGAGGAGACACGCCCGTTGAACAGGCGGTCGACCAGGCTGGTGCTTTCGTCGAGCACATAATCCTCACGCTTCAACACGGGCCGATACGAATAGCGCCGACCTTCTTTCTCTGCGGCGATCGCCCCCTTGCTAAGCAAACGGTTGAGCAGCGTCTTCACCGTGCCCTCCGTCCAATTCTGACCGGGGGCCACGACTCCGATGATCTCCTCTGCGTAGAGGGGCTGGCGCTCCCAGAGCGCCTCCATGATCACGCCTTCGGCCGAGCTGATGCGCATAGGATGTTGACACCTGTAAACGTCGTATTGTTTACAGACGTAAACGACGGAGTCAACCGGGTTTCTGCGAGCATCGTGCTTTCACCGATTGTCCAGTTGTGGGCGCACGGCCGCGAGGCCCTCGCGCGTAATGCGATAGGGGCCGCTGTCCTCGCTGCGGATGAAACGACGGCGCCGCAACTTGCGAAAGATGGCCAGCGTGCAGTCGGCCAGACGCCAACCCTCGCGGTTGAAGCAGTCAATCTCGACGATGTCGCCTTTGTCGTTCTTGCGGAAATCGATGCGCCCGCCCTGCGCGAGCGCGTGCAGCGTACGCTGCTCGTACTTGGAGATGTTCACTGGAAAGCCTGGTCTGAACGTGCGTGGTCGTTCTTGGATCGCGGGATTGGGCCCGCACGCGCGTCTGAAGACGCGCGGTCCAAGGGTTCAGAGCGGGCTCGCGTTCAAGACGCAGCCCGCAACGTCAGGCAATCTCGGTCGTCATAGGCGGCGGCTGTGTGCCAGCCATCACGGCGCCACGCAAGGCGGCTCCCAAATTTGTGACCGGCTATTGACCGGAGTCGGCAAGCGTATCGCGGTCGGGCTGTTCTTCTTCTTCGTCATCGACATCGGCGGGGTGGTCGATGTGTTCGTCCGGGCGGCGATCGGCGCTGCGTTCGGTGGCGTCCATTTCGGCGTCCGCTGGGCGGTCGCGCCCGCGGACTTTTCTTTCC
>DASPMA010000185.1:0-5694 GCA_035627335.1 Binatia bacterium | reverse complement strand
TCCCGCCTCGCTCGCCATACACCATCCAAGCCGGCGCAACGATTTCTGCCGCGCTCATCACCGCACTCAATTCCGATCAGCCTGGGCGCGTCATCGCGCAAGTGAGCGAAAACGTCTTCGACAGCGTTACGGGCGAGACATTGCTCATCCCACAGGGCGCGCGCCTGACCGGCTCTTACGACTCTGACACAGCCTATGGCGAGCGGCGCCTGCTCGTCGTCTGGAACAGGCTCATCATGCCGAATGGGTGGTCAATCCCGCTACGCGCCATGCCGGGCGCCGACGCTGCCGGAAGCGCGGGTTTGACCGGTGATGTCGACGCACACATCGGGCGCATCGCCGTCGCCTCGTTCATCTCCGCAGTGCTTGGCGTCGCCGCCAACGAAAGCGAAGACGAAGACGACGCCCGGCTCTCGCAGAGCATCGGCGACGCCGCCGCTCAGCAAGCGGCGCAGACAGGCTCGCGTGTTGTCGACCGCGAACTGAACGTGCGTCCGACGCTGCGCATTCGCGCCGGCGCGCGCGTCCGCGTACTCGTCAGCCAAGACATTCAGCTGCGCCCCTACCCGCGGTGAAGAAGCAGCGCTCACAGGAAAGGCGCTTGCCGCAACCTGATCTCTTTGGCGACACCGCCTCGGGAGCCGCGGAGACGCCCCCGCGCAATACTGCACTCCCTCGCGCTCGCGCTGCCTCGCGCACAACAACCCGCGTTGTCACGCCGCCGCCAGTATTGCTCAACGTCCGCGAAGCGGCGGCGCGCCTTGGGCTGTCTAAGTCCACGCTGGACAAGATGCGCTGCGCCGCCAAAGGCCCGCGTTACGTAAAGTCGACGGACCGCGCTGTGCGCTATGATCCCCAAGATCTCGACGCCTGGATCGCTGCTCGAAAAAAGCATTGAACGCGCATTTAGGTCAGTGGGCTCAGCGAAAGCGATCGAAGCCCGAAGGGCCGAGACACGCGAGTTCGCTTCGTCCATGCGCGGCTCGGTTCACGAGAGCGCGTCCCGCGCGTCAAGCGCGGGTTCGCCCAAGGCTCACGAAATCTTCTTCTTCGGCTTCAGCTTTTCCAAGCTCACGACCAGCGCATCGATATCCGTAGCCGTCAGCGCCGCTGCTTCCGCTTTCGTGTAGAACGGTCTTGAGACTTCGACGTAAACCCGGGGCGGGCGCTTCCTGTGCTGTTTGCAGAACTTGCACGACAGGCGCTTGGCCAAATCGGCAACGCGCCCCTCGGTGCCATAGAGCTTCACCAACTCGATCGCCGTAAAGAGCGTGCCGCGCGCACATCCGGTGCAGCCGAAATAGAGCCCACTCAAGCGCCCGAGCTGGCCAAACTTCACCGGCACTTTCTCCTCGTAGGCCACGGGGGATGCGCTCGCATTGCGGATCGAAGGTCCGCCTCCTTGCAGAGACCGCTTGCATGCTCAACTAATCTGTGCTTGTTTTGTTCTCACATCTGGGGACCGTTTGGCGCGCGTAATACGCGAGCCACTCACGTCGAGACATGAGCGCCCTTCTCTTCAATGCTCGAAGAAGGCGCGCTTCGACATGAGCCGTCTCTATCTGACCGCACGCGAGTACGAAGCGCTGCTTGAGAAGCAGAACGGCGCCTGCTGCGTTGACGATTGCGACGAGACCGAAGGCCTGATCGGCCAGCACTCGACGCCGAACGCATGGCGGCGCGCCAAGCCCGACCAGCTCATGTGCAAAGCGTGTCATAAGGTGAAAACGCTTCGCGACATCAAGAACATCTGGAAGGCCAAGCGTCTCAACGGGGACGCGCTCTCACAGTACGAGCGGCGCAAGCGCTATGGCGCGCAACTCCGCGGTCGCTCTTTCTCCCAATCCAATCACGCGCGACGGGATCAATCATGGAAGCGCTAATTCTTGCCGTCGCCGCTCTGACAGCGCTCGTCCTGATCGATGCCGGCTATTGGACTGCCGTCAGCCTCATGCGCTGGACGCCCGTTATTGTCGTTGCCGTTGCCGCCGCCTGGTTCGCGGCGCGGACTGGAGCAACGCCAATCGAAGCGCTGATCGTAGGCGCGCTCGCGGGTATGGTGGTGCGTCACCTTCGCCGGATCGCAGAAGATCGGCTCGATTGGAGCGACTGATCTAGTTGCCACCCTCACGAGCGCCAGCGGCGCGCAGCGCATCGCCAATGCGGTGTCCGCCAATTCGGCACGTCGCAATCACACGATCATACGACACCACGCGGCCGCTGCGCCCGCGTGTGGCGACGCACTGGGCGTTCTGCCCGAGCGCCAACCGCTCAAGCGCCCTCTTGGCCGCCTCTCCACCGTCAGCATGCAGC
Organism: Binatia bacterium; assembly: GCA_035627335.1. GTDB lineage: Bacteria > Pseudomonadota > Alphaproteobacteria > Caulobacterales > Aquidulcibacteraceae > Vitreimonas. The sequence continues at coordinate 3,381 of DASPMA010000185.1, read as the reverse complement.
TCCGGTGCATTGAAATCTGCGAGGCGCACCTCGATCCAGGTCGACGGGTCTGAAGAGTTTCCAACGCAGAGGCTGTCGCCATCACCGATATAGCGAACCTGGCCGCTGAAAGTTTCGCCTGCCCGCCGGGGCAACGCGCCTTCGCAAGGGTCGGCCCAAGCGACCGCAGGCAACGCCACAAAGCAAATCGCCGCAAGGCAAAAACGCATGACCGAATCTCCTGAGGCCCGAGGCTAGCGCAGACTGATAGGCGACTTCAGCGCGATTCGGCGGTTCGGGTCTTTGGGGCCTGCTTCTTCCGGACAATCGACATGAGATGCGCCTCCCATCGCTCCAAGGCCTCTCGCTTCTGAGGCTCATAGTCAAAGCGATTGTAGATCTTGGTCACCTGCGGCCCGGGGGGCGTATGGTTCAGAATGCGGCTGATCACGTCGCCCGACACGCCGATTTCGGCCATCATCGTCGCTCCGGTTCGTCGCAAGTCGTGAACCGTGAGATCGCCGGCCCCAACATCCTCGCGGAGTCGGATGAACGCGCGCGTCAGGGCCGTGGCCCTTGACGCCATCTTGCGATCGCGACGGCAGAAGGCGTGGTTCTCGCCGCTATGCTCGAAGCCCGCCTTAAGCGTCTTGAAGGCCAGCGGGGCGAGCGGCACCACCTGCGGCGACTTGTTCTTGGTGCGGCTGCCGGGAATGGTCCAGCGGCGCGCGCCAAAGTCGACCTCTGGTTTGACCACGCCCGCCACTTCGCTTCGCCGCTGCAGCGTCAGGAGCGCGAACTGCAGCGCCAAAGCGCTCGCACGGCCGACCGGATTTTTGGCCATGTCCTCGAGCCCCAGCCAGACGAGCCGAAGCTCCTCCTGGGTGGCCACCCGTTCGCGGCTCCGGATTGCCGGGCCCGAATATCCCTGAAGCGGATTCACATCGATGAGGCCACGTTCGAGCGCAAACGCCATCAGCGCCTTCATGGCCGAACACGTACTCCGGGCCGCGCCCGGCATCCCTTCGTCCTCCTCAATGCCCTCCACGTATTTGCGAACCTGATCGAGCGTGATCAGCGCCAGGCTCTTATCTCCGAACTTAGGCTGCACCCGGGTCCGGATCGTCGACTCAAGCCGGATCACTGTGCCTTCCCGCATGCGCCGGCGCGCATCCGCCATGTAGGTCTCGATAATCTTCTCGACGGTGCGTTCCTTACGGATCGCGTTTTGGCGGCGCGCCTCCTTTCGCTCCTTGGCGAGGTCGCGTCCTTCAAGGCGCGCGCCCGACCGGACTTTGCCGGCGTGATCACGCGCGACCTCCGGCAGTACGCCGGGATAGTCGCCGAGAACTACTTCCGTAGGTGAGCCGCCATCGGGCGTATATCGCACCGACCAGGTCTTGCGGCCCGAAGGCATGACCATGATGGAAAGACCAGCTATGTCGGCGTCCAGCACACGATAGCGCCGCGGCGCAGGCTGCAATTCCTCGATCGCGCGACGCGTTAAGCGAAGCTTGTGATTGGATGGCCGAGGCACTGATAAACTCCAATGAATCCCTCAAATCCCGTTCCTGTCCCATTCGCTGCAGAGTGAAGCGTAGGGAGAGAGATGGATTGGTAGGGTTCAGCTAGGGAGAAAAACTCAAGCGCGACAAGGCCATGCGCGGCGCGCGAGCAAAAACCGCAAAACGCCGCAAAAACCCGGAAAATTACTCAATGTCACGGAGGATGCTGATCTTGGCTATAGATTAGCGCGCGGGGGCTATGTCAGCAGCGTGATCGGCCCGCCGACGTTTGAAGAAGCCCCAATCACGCTGGGCGCATGGCTTAATCAGCGCACCCGCTGGATCAAGGGTCACATGCAGAGCTGGCTGGTGCTCATGCGTGATCCGATCCGAAGCTCGCGCGAGATGGGCTTGGCAGGCTTTGCATCGATGCAGCTCATGCTCGGCGGCGGCGTGATCGCGGCATTCGCGCATGGACCGCTCGCCTTCATCGTACTCATCGCAGCGCTCTCGCCCTACAACCTCCTGAAGGTCGAAGACTTCATCCTCGTAGTCTTCGGATACGCCGTGGCCATGCTCGCAGCGCTCAGCGCTTGCGCTCTCTCCAACAATCTCGGCCACGCGCGCGCGGCGCTGACCATGCCGCTCTATTGGCCCCTCTCGTCATTGGCTGCCTGGCGCGCGCTATTTGAGCTTCTCTTTCGACCACATCATTGGTCCAAAACTGCTCATGGCGTATCTCAGACACGCCAGCCGCCACGTGCGCGCACCACCGCGCTCAACAATCGCAGCGGCTTGAATAGACCGCACATCGCTTCAACGTCGCCTTCGCTCTAATTCCACTCGGCCGAAACTGACGCCTCGGTGGCTCATGAGAAGGGTGAATTTCCCGCCGCACCACGGGAGTGTTAGTTGAAGAGGAAGTTCACGAGCCGTTACCTCGTGTGGCGCTCATCAAACATCCGTTCACCCATTTCGCGCGGAAATGCACAAACGATTTGTACAAGAACGGCACAAAACACCGCCGCGCGAACCGTTGCTTTACGGAGCGCAGCTAGCCTTACCGGGAAATTAGCCATCGGGGTGGGCGGTGCAATACTTCATCAACCATGCGGCGATCGAACGCGCGTCCGGCGAGGTATTCGCCGGGCCGCGCGCGCGCCTTTATCTCCTCGGCGTGGTTGCGGTGCTTACCGCCGCGGCCGCCGGCTTGGCGCCCGCCGCAATTTGGCTGGGTCTCGCTTTGCTCGTTGATGAAGCGCGCAATGCGTTAGAAGCACGCCTGAGGTTCCTTTCCGTCACGCGAGCACAGGCAGCCCAGCTTGCGCTCGATGTCGCGAGCGCCATTGGCCTTTCGGCTGGGCCGGCGATCGCATGGTATGCGGGCGGCGTATTGAGCGCGGCTTTGGCAGCAGCAATGCTTTGCGTGTTGTTGGCCGAAGCCGCCTTTACCGGTCGGCACGGCCGTCTGCACACGCTGGCAAGCTGCGCGCCATTTGCCCTTCTCGGCGCCACCTTCTTGTTTGATGCAGGCGCCGGTCTGGCAGCCGCGGCTGCATGCGGCGTGGGGCTCGCCTACGTCTTCTTGCTCGCGACGCATCACGCCCACGCTGCCTCGCACGCCCGCGCGCAGGACGCCGAATGGGTGCGGCAGCTGAATATGAGCTTCGGCGAGACCCCTTCCGCCGCCTGGGAGATCGACTTCACACGCAGCCGCCTGGTCGGCGCGCTGCAGCTTGGTGCAGTGCTGGGCCGCGCGGTTACTTATCGGGACGTGGTCGAAGGCGGATGTTTCGCCAGCGCGGAAGACCGCGCCTTGGTGAAGGCTGCGTTCACACCAGAACGCGGCGCCGTGCGGCAGATCGCGATCGAACACGACGCAGTACGCGCCAACGGG
>DASPMA010000184.1:0-5688 GCA_035627335.1 Binatia bacterium | reverse complement strand
GAAATTCGCGCCGACGCCGTTCGCCGCGCGTCAGCTGGTGAACCACGGGCACGTGCGGGTGAACGGCCGGCGCGTGACGATCGCGTCGTATCTGGTGAAAGCCGGCGACCTGGTGGAGCTGCGCGACAAGGCCAAGGCCATGGCGCTGGTGCTCGAGGCGCTGCAAAGCCAAGAGCGCGACGCCCCCGAATACATCGAACTCGACGCCAAGGGCATGACGGCAAAATATATCCGCGTGCCGACGCTCTCCGACGTGCCGTACCCGGTGCAAATGGAGCCGAACCTGGTCGTCGAATACTACGCGAGCTGATCTCGAAGGCAGTAAGGCAATAGGCAGTAAGGCAGTAGGGAAGGTCCCCTATTGCCCTATTCGCGTACTGCAGTACTGCCTTTTGTCATGACCCAATTCGATTGGAAGACGATCGACGCGGCAGTGCGCGTCGCGCCGGGGGCCGCGGCGTCCTTGCGCGATCGCGATCCGGGCGATGAGTCGCTTTTTCCAGACAAGGACGAAGCCAAGCAGCACGTCGAACGCTGCGCCGAAGAGATCGATGCATTGCAGGATCGGCTCTACGCCGAGCATAAGCGATCCTTGCTGGTCGTCCTGCAGGGGATCGATACGTCGGGCAAGGACGGCACAGTACGCGGCGTGTTCAATGCGTGCGGGCCGCTCGGCGTCAATGTGAAAGCGTTCGGCAAGCCGAGCGAGCTGGAGCTGGCGCACGACTATTTGTGGCGCGTGCATCTGGCGACGCCGCGCCGGGGCATGATCGGCATTTTCAATCGCTCGCATTACGAGGACGTGCTGGTGGCGCGCGTGCGCAAGCTGGCGCCGGCGGATGAGATCGAGCGGCGCTACGAGCAGATCAATGCGTTCGAGAAGCACTTGACCGAGAACGGCGTCACTCTGCTCAAGTTCATGCTGCACATTTCGAAGGAAGAGCAGAAGAAGCGGCTGCAGGAGCGGCTGGACGATCCGACCAAGCATTGGAAGTTCAATCCCGGCGATCTCGACGACCGCGCGCTATGGGACGATTTTCAACGCGCTTACGAGATTGCGATCGAACGGTGTTCGACGCCGCACGCGCCGTGGCGCGTTGTGCCGGCGGACAAGAAGTGGCGGCGCAATGCGATCGTTGCGTCCATCGTGAAAGGCGCGCTCGAGGAGATGGACCCGCAATATCCGAAGGCGGACTGGAAGCCGGAGGACTTCTCAATCACTTAGCGAGAAGCGGGTCATCCTTGCGGATGATGCCGAGCGAGATGACGCGCTGCAGGGCTTCGTCAGGCGAGATCGAAAGCGGCTTGAACGCAGTGCGCGGCAGATAAAGAAGGAAGCCGGAGGTGGGAATCGGCGCTTGCGGGACGTAGACGGCGACGAGTTCTTCGCCGATGTCGCTGACGACTTCGGCGGTGTTTTCGTTGGTGATGAAGCCGATCGCGTAAGAGCCGGGCGAGGGAAACTCGACCAGGACGGCCTTCTGGAACGAGGTCCGCTCAGGCGCGGCGACTTGCTTGAAGACCTGCTTGGCGCCGCCATAGATCGAACGCACGAGCGGCAGGTTGGCGATCACGCGGTCGCCTGTTTCGACAATCCAGCGCCCGACCAAATTGCCCGCGAGTGCGCCGACCAGCGTGAGCGTCACGAGCGCGAGTAGCAAACCGCCGCCGGGGAAGGTCTTCAAGAACGCCAGTGCGTTGGGCACGAGCGGCTCGACGTTGTTGTCGATGAAGCTGACGAAGAGCCAGATGATCGCGATTGTGACGACGAAGGGCAGCACCAGCGCAACGCCCGTCAGGAACGAATTGCGGAGCCATATGAAAAGGTTGAAGCGCCTGCCCGGGGGAGAATCCATCGAGGGGGATGTAAGCGAAGTGGGGACTAGGGACTAGGGACTGGGGGCTGGGGACTTGGGATTAGGGAGCGCGGACGATCAAACCCCGATTGTCCTTGTTGCGTCAGGTCTCGTTGGAGTCGACGAAGCCAGGCTTCACGCAGCCCCAGCCCTAATCCCTAGTCCCCAGTCCCGATTGCAGGGCAATGGCGGCGACACTATTTTCCGCCCATGTTCGGTCGCAGGAGCAAGTTCGTCTCGGCGCCGCGCAAGCGCGGGCCCCTGGACGGTTTTTCTGAAACTGTTGTTCGCGTGGTGGAGACCGTCGGGCCGGCGGTGATCGGCGTGCGGCGCACCAGCCGCGGCCGCGATCTCTATGATGGCGCGGGCTCCGGCGTGATCATTTCGCCCGACGGCTACGCGCTCACCAACAATCACGTCATCCGCGGCGCTGGCCGCGTTGAAGGGGTGCTGCACGACGGCAGCGTCGTCAGCGCCGACGTGGTCGGCGCCGATCCCGACACGGACCTTGCCCTGCTGCGCCTTGGCGGCAAAGCGCACAAGGCGGCGCCACTGAGCGATTCCGACCAGCTGCGGGTGGGCGAACTCTCGATTGCGATGGGCAATCCGCTGGGCCTGCAGGCGACGGTTACTGTCGGCGTGATTTCCGCGCTGCGGCGGACTTTGCGCGGTGAAGCAGGGCGGCTGATCGAGGATGTGATCCAGACGGACGCGGCGCTCAATCCCGGCAATTCAGGCGGCGCCTTGGTGGATGCGCACGGCGGGGTTGTCGGCATCAACACGGCGATTATCGGTGGCGCGCAGGGGCTTTGCTTTGCCGTGCCGATTAACACGGCCAAGCTTGTGATTCCCGAATTGATGCGCGACGGGCGCGTTGCGCGCGGCTGGTTCGGCATCGCCGGCCAAACACAAGAGCTGTCGCGCGCGCTCGTGCGCCGATTGGCCCTGGACGTCGAAGGCGGCGTGCTGGTGGTTGCGATTTCCAACGGCGGCCCGGCCGATCAGGCGGGACTGCGCATTGGCGACGTTGTGCTGAAGCTGGATGGCGCGGCGACGCCGTCGGTCGATGCGGTGCACAAGCTGCTGACGCGCGATCGGATCGGGAGAAAGGTCACTCTCGATGTGCTGCGCGATGGCGTGTTGGTGAAGCTGAATTTGCTCGTCACCGAGCGGCCTGACGAGCGGCGAAGCGCTTGAAGAAAGGCAATAGGGCAATAAGGCGATAGGGCAATAGGGCAGCGCCGGCATGGGTGAAATCAATTCGCATCGTGACCTGCTGGTCTGGCAGCAAGCGATGGAAAGAACTGGAAACGCACTGCCATATCGCCGACGCGTAGGTCTCGCGGACATGAGCTCAGTGGCTGGAATTCTTGAGCGCGGTGAGAGCGTGGGTAAGTTGCTTAGATTGCGCATGCGCAAGCTCGACGACGCAAACTGAGCGGCGGCACATATTGCCCTATTGCCCTATTGCCCTATTGCCAAGTTTCTCGTCGAGCAGCGTCTTCAGCTCGCCGGTCTGAAACATCTCGCGGACGATGTCGCAGCCGCCGACGAATTCGCCCTTGACGTAGAGCTGCGGGATGGTGGGCCAGCTGGCGAATTCTTTCACGCCGTGACGGATGTCCTCGTCTGCCAGTACGTTTACGTCATGATACTCGACGCCCAGATGGTCGAGAATGCGCACGACCGTACTGGAGAAGCCGCATTGGGGCTGATCGGCGGTGCCCTTCATAAAGAGCACGACCGGATGGTCGGCAACGGTCTGGCGGATGGTCTCAAGTGCGTCGGACATGGCCGTGAGCTAAGAGGGCAATAGGCAATGGGCAAGTAGGCAATAGGTGTCGGCGTCAGTATTTGCCGATTGCCTACTTGCCGATGGCCTTTCCAATTTCATTTGGGCCCGGTCTCGAGCGCCAGCGCGTGCAACTGGCCCCCGATTCGGCCTTTGAGCGCCGCGTAAACCATCTGGTGCTGCGCCACCCGGCTCTTTCCGGCGAAAGCGGCGGACCGGATCGACGCTTTGTAGTGGTCGCCGTCGCCGGCCAAGTCCTGGATCACGATATCGGCATCCGCGAAGGCTTCGCGTAGCAAAGATTCCAGTTCTTCCGAGGACATCGCCATCAATCCGGCTCCGGTTCAACCCTGCGACTTGCTTGGAAAAAGACGCATCGTTTGCCTAACTCCGCCACAACTGCCGCGCTAGCGTCAGGAACGAAATGACGATCACGAAAGTTTTGATTGCGCCTCGCCACAGGCTTCGGCACTTGCGCCAGAGTGGGGGGCCGGGCGGTCGACAGATCGCCCGCTGCGTGGGAGACGTTGACAAGAGCACCTTTTCCGAAAATTTAAGGTGCAGGCGTCAGGCCATCCGGGACCGAAGACCGCAAAAAGTGAAGCGGCGCGACCGGATAGCTGTGGTGGGCGGAGGCGTTCGACGGTCCCATGAGGACCAGAGTCCTCCAATCGCCATCATGGTTAGACTGATTTGGCGGCGACGCCGTGAGGGTGCAGGGTCTGCGCCGCTCAGCATCGCCTAAGACATGCAAGGCAGAGGCAGAAGGGCAGACAATGAGCTTGATTTATTCGCTGTTCGCGCAGCAGAGCACGGCGCCAGCCACAACACCCGGCGCCCCCGGCGCAACAACGACGACCCCGCCGCCTGTGACGACGCCTCCGCCTTCGGCGTCTGAGCTGGCCGCCGCCAAAGAGCGTGGCGCGGCCGCCGCGGCCGAAGCCGCCGGCCACTCTGAAGTCTCGCTGATGGAGCTGGTGCGCGAACTGAACGCGGTCGAACTCGGCGTCATGCTGATCTTGGCGCTTTGCGCGATCTACGCGGTCGCGCTGCTCTTCGAAAAGATCTACGTGATGCGCAAAGCATCCAAGCAGACCAAGGACTTCCTCACCGCCTTCCGCAAAGCGAACTCGGTCGAAGAAGCCGAAGCCATCGTCCGCAAGCTGCCGAACTCCGGCATCAAGTCGATGTTCGACGCCGGCATGGCGGAAGTCCGCCGCACCCAAGACCTCGGCCTCTACACGATGCGCGACGCGCGCGACCACACGATGCAGCGCGTCCATTCAGCCATGCAGACGCGCCAGAACGACCACCTGGAAGACCTCGGTTCGTCGATGACGTTCTTGGCCTCGATCGGCGCGAACGCGCCGTTTATCGGCCTGTTCGGCACGGTGTGGGGCATCATGGTGGCCTTCGTCGGCATCGCCAAGACGCAGACCACGTCGCTCGCGGTCGTCGCGCCCGGCATCGCCGGCGCTCTGCTCGCCACCGCCGCCGGTCTCGCCGCCGCTATTCCGGCGGTGCTGATCTACAACTTCGCCGCCAAGCAAATCTCCAAGCAAGGCCAAAAGCTCGATGACTTCGCCGCCGAGTTCATCGCGCTGGTCTCGCGCGACATGGACCGTCGCGCGGGCTGAGGACTGCCTAGCTTTGGAGGTAACTACCCATGGCGGGTAAACTCGCATCATCAGGCGGCGGCAAACGAGGCCGCCACGATGTGACGGCCGATCCGAACGTCATTCCGTTCATCGACGTCATGCTCGTGCTCCTGATCATCTTCATGATCGCGGCGCCCATTTCGAGTGTCGACATCGAAGTCGACATGCCGGTGTCGCGCATCGAGCCGTCCAAGCGGCCGCCGCGTCCGACCTGGGTGTCGTTGACCGAAGGGCCGGCCGGCCTCGAAGTCTACGTGATGAACGACATCGTCGACATCAATCGCTTGGGCGATGCAGCGTACGAGTCTGTGAAGACGAACACGCCGCAGATCGCCAACGATGACTTCGAGATCAAGGATCAGCGCATCTACATCCGCGCCGA
>DASPMA010000183.1:0-9908 GCA_035627335.1 Binatia bacterium | reverse complement strand
TGGGCTGATCGGCGATGGCGCGCGCGAGGCCAGCCGCGTCGTGCGTGAAGTGAATGAGCACGTTGGGGCGGCAGCCCGGTCCCTCGACATCCAAGCGGACCGCTTGCGCGAGTTCGCCGATACGGTCGTTCAGGACCTGTGCTTGGGCCGCCTGCATGCCCACCACGCCGAGGCATAGCGGCTTATACCAGCGCGGCATCGGGCTGCGCGTGCGCGTCGGGGTCGTAAGCGCGCGGACATAGGTGCGCACCTCCTCCTGGTTGCTGGCGGCCGGCGGTTGGACGATAACTTCTTCGTCCGTCGGCGCGCTCTGCTGCGCGAGGGCCGGCGCGACCACCATCGCCTGCAAGGCCGCCGCCGCGGCGAGCACCTTGACCAGCTTCATTTTGACCCCTTTTCCGGTTCCCTGACCGGCATCATGCGTGTTCAAACTCATACCATCGCCGGACCGTCCAAGCGACGGTCCAAGACTACGACCCCTGCATCATTCGCCGGACGATCTGTCCTTCCTGCTGGCGCGTGCTCCGCGGTGTGTCCGATGACGCGTAAAGGCCGCGCAGATAAGCCAAGTCCCAGGAGGTAAGCGCGGTCTGCGTCTCGGCGCCGGTGTCGAACAGGTTAAGTATGGTCGGCGCGCCAGCCGTCTCAGCCTGCGGGTTGATTTGCGCCAGGGTGACCATGGCGACATAATCGGCAAGCGCGCCCACCGTCGTGTGCGAGGTCTGGTTCGCGTCGATAACGATGATGACGTAATCCATCATCTCCATCACGCCGCCGCGCAGGCGCGACACGTCACGAACGCGGGTGCCGCTAGCAAACTGCTCGCCGGTCTGCTCCTGCTGTTCCAGCTCTGGCGAGGTACTGTCCGCCTCGCCTGTGAATTCCTGAACCCGCGTGCGTTCCTGCTCGCCACTTTGCTGGCTGCTGCGCCCGAACGAGACACCGTCAGTGCCCGTCCTGCTGACGTGCCACCAGCGCACGGCGTCTTGCGTCTGCACGAAATCACGCAAAGCGTTCTCGCCCTGGGAATTGCCAGTGGCGTTGTTGGCCGACACAAGATTGTTCTGATCGGCGATGCTGCGAGCCAAGCCGCCCGCATCGCGCGCAAAGTGGATGAGGACGTTCGGCCGGCAGCCGGGGCCTTCGACTTCAAGTCGAACGGCTTCGGCGACTTCGCCGATGCGATCATTGAACACTTGCGCCTGTGCAGCCTGCATGCCCACCACGCCGATGCAGAGGGGCCCATACCAGCGCGGCATCGGGCTGCGGGTGCGCGTGGGCGACGTCAGCGCCCGTACGTAGCTGCGCACCTCTTCCTGATTGCTGGCCGCAGGCGGCTGCACGATCACTTCTTCGTCCGTTGGCGCCTGCGCAAATGCCGGCATCAAAAGGGCCGCTTGCATTGCTCCCGCCACCGCGAGCGCCTTGACCACATTCATATGAAGCTCCCCAATGCTCCGGGCCACCGACGGGCCGCAAAAGATCCCGTAATCATTACTACTCGGGTGGCCCGCTTCAAGCGACGAGTCTCTACTGCGGCGCCGGCTCGGCGCCGGGCGCCGGCTGGGCATCTACCTGCCGCCGCATACGCCGGGCGATGTCGGCCCGCTGGCGGCCGTCGTCATTGGCGTCACGCGTCATGTGATAGAGCCCGTCCAGATAGGCCAAGTCCCACTCAGTGATCGTTCTCGGACGAGGCTCGGCGCCATCGTCGAACAAATTGAGGATGGTTTCGAAGCCGCGCGTTTCGGAGTCCGGGTCAATCTGGGCTAAGGCCGACATCGCCACGTAGTCTGCTACCGCGCCGAAGCGGTAGCCATGGATCCGGCGCGCATCAATGATGATGAGAACGCGGTCGAAATCCTCGCGCGTGCCGCGGCGCAGACGGCTCGCCTCTCGCACGCGGACAGATTCGCCCTGGCCGACGGCGAAGCCATCGCCGCTATGCGTGCGCGTGACGTGCCACCATCGCACAGTGCGCGGCGTGGTTGCGAAATCCCGCAGCGCATCCCGCCCGCGCGTGTTGCCGTGGGTGTGGCGGCGCGAGACGAGCGCGCCGTGCTGGGTGACAAGTTCATGCGCCAGCAGGTCGGAGTTCTCGGTAACGTAGATAAGCACGTTGGGCGAACAGCCTGGTTCGCCGACTTGCAGGCCGACGGTGAGAGCGATCTGCGCGATCCGGTCAATGAGCACCTGCGCATAATGCTGACGCATTCCTGCAACGCCCGGACAGATGGTGCGGTCCCATCTCCCCAGCTGATCCAGCTGGCCCGCCTCGGACACCTCACCAACGAACTCGCGAACCATTTCCTGCAGAGACGGCGCGTTGACGACTACGTTCTCCGACGTCTCAGCCTCGGCTACATCGCCGGGTACAGCGTGATCAGACGGCTCGATCTGCGCGCTTGCCGAACCTGTGGCGACTGTGAAGGCGGCCAGTGCGATCAAGGCCAATCGGGTGAGCTTCATCCCTATCCCCTATTCCGCCTAGGCGGCGGCCCACGGCGCAGCATGGCCGCGCCGCGCCCGCGCATCAAGCCGAGCGGACATAGGCACTTTCGCTTTGCGACAGACTGAGCCGCGCCGGCGACGATTCAAAAGCTCGGCGCGCCGCCTTCGGGGAGTTCGCGCTTCTCGTAGACGCGGTCGACGATGCCGAAGGCGCGCGCCTCTTCCGCGGTCATGAAGTGATCGCGATCGAGTGTTTTCTCTACGCGCTCCAGCGGCTGGCCCGTGTGCTTTACGTAGATTTCGTTGAGCCGGCGCTTGGTGTGGAGGATGTCCTCGGCGTGACGCTCGATGTCCGAGGCCGGTCCGCGGTAACCACCCGATGGCTGGTGCACCATCACGCGGGCGTTGGGCAGGGCGATGCGCAGGTTCTTCTCGCCCGCCGTCAGCAGCAATGATCCCATGGACGCAGCAAGGCCGATGCAGACCGTGGAAACCGGGCTGCGGATGTATTGCATGGTGTCGTAGATCGCGAGGCCCGAGGTCACGTAGCCGCCGGGGCTGTTGATATACATGGCGATCTCGCGCTTCGGGTTCTCGGATTCCAAGAACAGAAGTTGCGCCGTCACCAGCGCGGCAAGGCCATCATCGATGCCGCCGGTGACAAAAACTATGCGCTCTTTGAGGAGGCGCGAGAAGATGTCGAACGCGCGCTCGCCGCGGCTCGTCTGCTCGACCACCATCGGCACGAGGTTGGAATATCTTTGGATCGGGTCGAACGACATGACGGCCTTTCAGGAAGCGGCCGGAATCGCCGGCGCGCCGCTCATATTTGACGCTATCCGCCCGCCCGCAAGCCCTTGAAACTGTTAACCGACGGACGCCTTACTCCTCGGCTTTCGCGGCAGCCTTGGTTTTCTTGGCCTTCTTTGGCTTCGGCGCCGGGACGTCCTCGTCCTTGAACAGCTCTTCGCGGCTCACCGTTTCGTTGGTGACCTTGATCAGTTCAAGCACGTAATCGACCACCTTCTCCTCATAGAGCGGCGCCCGCACCTGCGCGACCATCTGCGGATTGCGTTGATAAGCCTCAAAAATCTGGCGTTCCTGGCCCGGATAGTTGCGCGCTTGGGCCGAAATCGCTTGCGCCACCTCCTGGTCGGAGACTTCCAGCTTATTGCGTCGGCCGATTTCGGCCAGCACCAAGCCTAGGCGCACGCGGCGCTCGGCGATGTCGCGGTATTCGCTGCGCAGCTCTTCGTCGCTCTTGCCTTCATCGCTTGGATCGAGGCGGCCGGCTTGCTTGTCGGCTTCGATCTGGCGCCAGATGGAATTGAACTCGGCTTCCACCATGCGCGGCGGGAGTTCGAAATCATGCTTTTCGTCGAGCACGTCGAACAGCGCGCGCTTGGCCTTCGCGCGCGATTGCTGCGTATGTTCGGACTCGATGCGCTGCTTCAGCGCCTCCTTCAGTCCAGCCAGGCTGTCGAAGCCAAGCTCTGTCGCCCATGCATCGTCGGGCGCGCCTTCCTTGGGTTTGCGCACCTTGTTTATCTTGGTTTCAAACTCGGCCGCTTTGCCCTTCAACTGCGCAACCGGATAATCCTCCGGGAAAGTCACTTTCAGCGTGCGCTCGTCGCCGGCATTGGCGCCGATGAGTTGGTCTTCGAAGCCCGGAATGAATTGCTTGGAGCCGATGACGACGCGCGCGCCCTGAGCTGACCCGCCGTCGAACGCTTCACCGTCAATGCGGCCAAGGAAATCGACGTTCACTTCGTCGCCGCCTGCGGCCGACCCGTCCTTGTCTTCATAGCCGCGCTGCGCCTTGGAGAGATCGGCAAGCGCTGTTTCCACCTGCTCGTCAGTAACTGGCGCAATCGGCCGCGTGATGGCGATGGATTTCAGATCCGTCGGTTCGAAATCCGGCATTACTTCGAGCGTTAGCTCGAACTGCAGATCGGATTGGCCGGCAACGACCTTTTGAATGTCGCTTTTGAGATCGAGCGAGGGTTCGGAGGCAGCGCGGATCTTTTCGAGGCTTTGCTTGGTCGAACGCTGCACCGCGTCATTGATGATGTCTTGCATCATCGAGGGGCCGTAAACCTTGCGGATGTGGCTGGCCGGCACCTTGCCCGGACGGAACCCGTTAATCCGCACGCGCGGGCGCACTTCCTCAATCTTGGCGTTCAGCTTTTGCTGAAGTTCGGCCGCCGGGACGGTGACGTCGTAAACGCGCAGGAGACCTTCGGAACGGCGCTCAGTGAGCTGCATGAGACGGGCTTTCGACATGGACCGGGGCGCTGCAAATCCTCTGCCGCCGGGGTTGTTTTTGAAGGCGCGGCTTATGGCACGTGCGAAATGGACTGTGAAGCGCGGCGGGACATGGACTGGGCGGCCCTGGGCGCCTAAACCCTGCCGTTCCAGGCGGACGTGGCGGAACTGGCAGACGCACTGGATTTAGGTTCCAGCGCCGCAAGGCGTGCGGGTTCGACTCCCGCCGTCCGCACCAGACCAGCCCTTTCGGCCTGTGGTATGATCGTACCGGCTCGGAAAAGCTAAGGCGCGCCGGACGGCGCCGGTTCGTTCGCCACTCTCGTGGTGCCCCAGGCCGCGACGGCTTCAGCGGCCGCTTCGTTGGTCTCATCCGGCAAGAGTTGGCCCTGCGCGGTGATGTCGATGCGATAGGCGGCGCCGTCGGCCATCGGCCAGTACACGGCCTGCCCGTGCTCGGGCACGTCGACCAGCGGAATCTTGTCCTGGACCGCGCTGACGATCGGCAGGAAATCGACGCCCGTGTTGCGGTTTGTCGGACGCAAATCATAGACCGACGGCGGCGTGGTTTGCGCCGTAGCGATGTCCCGATAGCGGCTGTCGAAGCGATCGAGCCGATATTGCGCGTCTAGACCGAGGACGGTCGCCCACGGCTTCCAGCGGATCACGCGCGATGAAATCATCCAATCGTCGCCAGTGGCTTGGAACGTGTGGCTCTGGCCGGGCGCGCCATCGATGACCTCGGTGAGCGTGACATCGTAAGTGCGCTCGGTGCCCTGAACCTTTTCAAAGCTGATGGTGGCGACCTGCCGCTGCGCTTCGCCGAGACGGTGGTAACTCTGGATATTGAGACCCATCAGCGCGACGACCGCACCGATCGCGAGCAAAATGCCGCCACCGAGTGTGCCGCGCCCGCCTTTGAACGGACGTCCGCGGAACATCCAGCCGAGGCCGCTCAGCGCGAACGCGAGACCGATCACGGCCACAACGCCCGGTATAATCCACCACCACCAAACCATGGTCTTGTCCCCTCCGCGTCCGGGAAGGTTAGCGCAGGAGTGGGCGCGGACCTAGCGGGGATCGCTTAGGTATTGCCGCTTCTCCGCAGGTTAGGCGGGGCCAGATCGTTCAGAACCGCCGGAATTTGTTCGGTAATGTCCTCAGCGATGAGGCCAGGCCCGACCTGTTCCGAGGCCCGGCCGTGCAGCCATGCGCCGGCCGCGGCAGCGTCGAAGCTCGGCATACCCTGCGCGATAAGGCCGGCGATAAGCCCCGCAAGAACGTCGCCCGCGCCAGCGGTGGCCAGGAAAGGCGTCCCCGTCGTGTTGACAATGGCGCGGCCATCCGGAGCGGCGATGACCGTGTCGGGCCCTTTGAACAGAACAATGCAGCGCGCATACGCCGCCGCGGCGCGCGCTGCCTCGATGCGTGTGTCAGACGACGAGTAGATGCCGGGAAACGCGCGGCGAAATTCGCCGACATGCGGGGTCATCACATCGTGTGCGGTCAAGCCGTGCGTGATGGGCGACAGCAAGGTGAGCGCATCCGCATCGAGCACCAACGGACAGCGCGGATGCGCTTCGATCGCCGCGCACAGCAGCTTGTAGTGCGTGTTGCCTGTGCCGAACGCGGGACCGATGGCCAGGCATTGGGCGGTGCGCGCCGCTTCCGCGTAGGCCGTTTCATCCTTCGCTTCGCGCAGCATGATGGCGCTGAGTTGCCCGGCGTTTTCCGACATCGCCTTCGGTGGACTGAGCACGGTGACAAGGCCGGCGCCGACACGCAGCGCGCCGCGCGCAGTGAGGCGGGCTGCGCCGGTGCGCGCCTGTCCACCGCTCGCGACGACAGCGTGCCCGCGCGCATGCTTGTGTGCCTCGGGCCCGGGCCATGGAAGGCGCCAAAGGCTCGGATGATTTTCGCGCAGCTGCAGGTCGTGCTTGGCGACGATATCTTCCGGCGCGCCAATGTCAGCGACGACGACTTCGCCGCAGAACGCACGGCCCGGCAGCAGTACGTGCGCTGGTTTCTTGCGAACGAACGTGACCGTAAGACCTGCGTGAAAGCACAAATCCTCGAACGCTTCTCCTGTGTCACCGTCAATACCGCTTGGGACATCGATAGCGACAACGCGTTCGGGCTCGCCCGCCAGAGCTTTCGCAAGGCGGGCGGCGTGACCTTCGAGCGGACGTGACAAACCTGCGCCGAACAGCGCGTCCACGAACAGCTCGGGCATTGGGTTGTCTTCACCGATGGTGAAGGTTTCACCGGACCAGGCAGCGGCTGCTGTGGCGGCATCACCCTTCAGCTGATCGCGCGGGACGAGCGTTTCGACCCAAACGCGCCAGCCGAGCGCGCGCAGCGTGCGCGCGACGACCCAGCCGTCGCCGCCATTGTCGCCAGGACCACAAAGCACCGCGGTGGGCCGTGGGGTGAAACGCTGCACGATGGCTTCAGCGACGGCGCGCCCGGCGTTTTCCATGAGCGTGATCATCGGCAGGCCTGCCGCGGCCGCGCCTTCGTCGATCGCGCGCATCTGCGCGACGCCGATGATCTCGTGCGTCACCGGACTTCTCCAGTCTGCATCTCCTCGCCGAGGCTCACGAGAGTGAGCGCGTCGCGTTCGACCGTCAGTTCGGTGATGGAGGCGTAAGCGGGCTTGCAAATGATAGTCTCGTCGCGCCTAAGAGCCGCGCCGACGATGACGTTGATGGCGATGAAGTGCGTGAACACGGCGCAGTCTTGGCCAAGGCCGCGCACAAAGCCAAGCATGTCAGCGCGCCAGGCGTGAAGCTCCGGCCCAAGAGTCGACCAAAAGCGCAGCCCGCCGCCGCGCCAGGGAAAGTTTTCGAGCAACCACGCGCGGCGGTCAGGTGCGTCAGGCGGGCTGAGCACCTCGCTGACGCGCGGTTCGATAGTGAACGAACGCCCAGCACCGCCGGCATAAGGTGCGGCCGTCTCACGACAACGGCGCATTGGAGAGGAGAAGACTTCCAGCCAACCGCGTTCCTCGAGCGCCTCGGCGGCAGCCTCGGCTTGCCGTTGTCCAGCCGCCGACAATCCAGGATCATCGGCGCCGCCGCCCCAGACGGCTTCCGGCTCACCGTGCCGGATCAAGAACAAACGGATCATTTCGAGACCTTACGACCGTGCAGGCGCTCTGCCAGCCGATTGATTAGGCGCCGGGCGCCCGCTTTCCGGGCGCCCGGCCCGTCTCGGGCGCTGCTCACAGCTGCGCGGCTTCCAGACTCGCGGCGCTGCGGTCATCAGGGCCGCCAACGCGCGCAAGGCAGAAAACAGGGGCGCTCCGATGAAGAAAATCGAAGCCATCATCAAACCGTTCAAACTGGATGACGTCAAAGAGGCGCTCCAGGAGATCGGCCTCCAGGGCATGACTGTGACGGAGGCCAAGGGCTTCGGCCGTCAAAAGGGTCACACCGAGCTTTATCGCGGCGCCGAGTACGTCGTGGACTTTCTGCCCAAGCTGAAAATCGAGGTCGTTCTGGCGGACGACCAAGTCGAGGCGGCGCTGGAAGCGATTCAAAAAGCCGCGAAGACCGGCAAGATCGGCGACGGCAAGATCTTCGTGCTGGATGTGCACAACGTGGTGCGCATCCGCACTGGCGAAACTGGCGCTGCGGCAGTCTGATCGCAGCGCGCAACTGATTCTCCGGGCCGCGCCGGACCGAGCCGCGCGCTGCCCGACACATAATTTCCAAGCGCTCGGGGAGATGGCGATGTCTGACGAAGTCTTGAAACTTATCAAGGACAAGGAAGTCCAATACGTCGACCTGCGCTTCAACGATCTGCGCGGAAAGATGCAGCACGTCACGTTCGATGTGAGCATGATCGACAAGGATATTTTCGAAGAAGGCACCATGTTCGACGGCTCCTCTATCGCCGGTTGGAAGGCGATCAATGAGAGCGACATGGTCATGCGCCCTGACCCCAAAGGCGCGCACATCGATCCGTTCTACCAGCAGACCACGCTGGCGATGTTCTGCGACATCCTCGAGCCCGGCACGCTGCAGCCCTATTCGCGCTGCCCGCGCTCGATCGCAAAGAAAGCGGAAGCGTATGTAAAGTCGTCCGGCGCCGGCGATGTTGCCTATTTCGGCCCCGAGGCCGAGTTCTTCGTGTTCGACGACGTACGCTGGTCAACTGATGCGAACAACACTGGCTATTCGTTCGACTCAACCGAGCTGCCGTTCAACACGAACCGCGCTTATGAAGGCGGCAATCTCGGTCACCGCCCTGGGCCGAAGGGCGGCTACTTCCCCGTGCCGCCAGTCGACTCGCTGCAGGACATGCGCGGGGAAATGCTGGAGATCATGGGCCAGCTGGGCCTGAAGCCCGAGAAGCATCACCACGAGGTCGCGCCCGCGCAGCACGAACTTGGGCTCAAGTTCAACACGCTGACGACGATGGCCGACAACATGAACTTGTATAAGTACATCATCCACCAGGTCGCCGCGTCCTACGGCAAGTCGGCGACGTTCATGCCGAAGCCGTACTACAAGGACAACGGCTCGGGCATGCACGTGCACATGTCGATCTGGAAGGGAAACAACAACACGTTCGCCGGCGATCGCTACGCCGATCTCAGCGAAACCTGCCTCTATTACATCGGCGGCGTCATCAAGCATGCGCGGGCGATCAACGCGTTCGCGAACTCAACCACGAATTCCTACAAGCGCCTGGTGCCAGGTTACGAAGCGCCGGTGCTTCTCGCCTATTCGGCGCGCAACCGTTCGGCCTCTTGCCGCATCCCTCATGGGACGGGCGCCAAGGCCAAGCGCGTCGAAGTGCGTTTCCCCGATCCCGCGGGCAACATGTACCTGACTTACGTGGCGCTGCTCATGGCCGGCCTCGACGGGATCGAGAAGAAGATCCATCCGGGAGATCCTTTGGACAAGAACCTCTACGATCTGCCCCCGGAAGAACTGAAGGATGTGCCAACAGTGTGCTCGAGCCTGCGCCAGGCGCTTACTTCGCTCGACGCGGATCGCGACTTCCTGATGAAAGGCGGCGTCATGAGCGACGATGTCATCGATGCGTATATCGAGTTGAAGAAAGAAGAACTCGACCGCTTCGAGACGCACCCGCACCCGGTCGAGTTCGACATGTACTACAAGGCATAGGGCCGCTCGGCTGCGTGCAAGCAATATAAACGGGCCGGAGATCGCTCTCCGGCC
>DASPMA010000182.1:0-5417 GCA_035627335.1 Binatia bacterium | reverse complement strand
TATGCCGATGTCAACGCAATGGCGTCGTTCGAACGCGCGCCCGGATAGGAGAGCGATATGGATTCCGGCGCGGTTCAATTCATCGGCGGATTCGAAGAGCGCGTGATCGCAACGGTTGACGGGCTTGCGCTCTATGCGCGCGATTATCCGCCGCTGCTGCCGGAAACAGGACTGCCGGTGATCTGCCTGCACGGGATCACGCGCAACTCGCGCGACTTCGAAGCCGTCGCTCCCCGCATCGCCGCGCTGGGGCGGCGCGTCGTCGCGCCTGACATGCGCGGCCGCGGCAAGAGCGCCAACGATCCCGATCCTGCGCACTATGTGCCGGCCGTGTACGCGCAGGACGTGCTAAAGCTGATGGATTCGCTCTCCATCCCGCGCGCTGTATTTATCGGCACCTCGATGGGCGGGCTCATCACCATGGTGTTCGCCACCATGGCGCCTGACCGCATCGCCGCGTCCATTCTCAACGATGTCGGCCCCAAGCTGAATTCGGCGGGCCTTGCGCGCATCGCCACTTATGTCGGGCGCACGCAGCCCGTGTCGTCGTGGGATCAGGCTGCCGAAGCGGTGCGCTCGATCACAGGCTCGGCCTATCCCGAACGGCTAGACGACGAGCAATTCTGGCTCGCCTTCGCGCGCCGGACCTTTCATGAGCGCGACGACGGGTTCCTGGAAACGGATTACGATCCGCACATCGCGCTGGCGTTCGCCGATTTCGACGAAGACGCAGCGCCTCCGGATTTGAGCCCGTTGTTCATGTGCTTGGCGCAGAAGCCGATGCTCTCGATCCGCGGCGGCATTTCCGATTTGTTTGGCGAAGACGTGGTGGAGATGATGCGCAGCCTCAAGCCTGACTTGGAAACTTGCACGGTGACCAATATAGGACACGCGCCGATGCTCGATGAGCCAGAGGCGTGGGACGCGGTGCTGGATTTTCTAGCGAAGGTGGAGTGATGTGCGCTGGGCGCTATTGGCAGTGCGGCGGACCTTCACTAGAGTGCGCGAGCGGCGCCAAGCCACTTCTTTGAGAGCCTAAGCTGACGTCGCGTGGCGTCTCGTGGCGCTGCGGGAAGCAACTCCGGGGGGAGGTGCATGGCAGACGTTTTCATCAGTTACAGCCGCGGGCATCGCGAGCGGGTCAAGCTCATCGCCGACAAACTTCAGACGCTCAAGTTGAAAGTTTGGTTCGACGCGGCCTTGCCGGCGGGTGAGAGCTTTGGCGACGAGATCGAGCGCGAGATCAAGGAGGCCAAATGCGTCCTCGTTTGCTGGACGCAGGCCGGCATCGATTCAAAGTGGGTGCGCGGCGAAGCAAGCCTCGCCGACGCCAACAAGAAGCTCGTCACCTGCATGCTGGAACCCACCGAGCTGCAGCCTCCGTTCAACGAGATTCACACCGAGGATCTTACCCACTGGGAAGGCGAGGATAGCTACGCGGCCTGGCTCAAGGTGTTGGAACGCGTCGGCCATTTCACCGAACGGCCAGGACTTGCCGAGTACGTGCGTGTCATGGGCGAGGGGGGATCGGCCAAGGCGCTGCGCGAATGGGCCAATCGATTTGGGGCCGATGAACTGGCGGCAGAAGCGTGGACGCGCGTGGGCGTGCTGGAGGGTGAAAGCTCCGCCGAACGCATCAAGCGCGAGCAGCGCGAAGCGCGTGCGCGCGACGAGCGGCGGCGGCTTGTGCGCCGCATGGCGCAGCGTGCGCGCGCCAGTCAGGGCGGCCAGCGCCGCGGATACGGAGCGTTTATCGCGGTCGCCCTCGTGGGCGCTGTCGGCGCGGCCAGTTTTGTCGGCTATCGCATGTTCGAAGCGGAGCAACGAAGCGTCGCGGCTGCAGCGGCGCTGCCGCGAGCTCAAAATCCTACAGCCCTTCGGGCGTTCCTCGCTTCGTACAGCGATCTTCCCTTGGCCTCCGAAGCGCACCAGCGCCTCTCCGCGCTTGACGAGGCAGCCTGGAGTTCAGCGGACCAAGCGCGCACTCGCCAGGCGCTCGAGGCCTATCTAGCCGACTTCCCGTCAAGCGCCGAGCCGCCGCCAGCCTATGCGGGGGAGGCGCGGCGTCTCCTGGCGCGAGCGCGTGTCATTCAGACTGCACAGGAGCTGTTGACCAGTCTCGGCTATTTCAACGGGGCTGCCGACGGGCGCATGTCGCGCGCCACCACCGCCGCAGTGCGCGCATTCCAAACAGAGGCAAGCCAACGCAACCAGCAGATAACGGTGACAGGCGTCATCGATGAAGATGGCCTGTTGATCGAAGATCTCACCTTGGCGGCGGCCGAGCGGGCCCGGCCTGTTGCGAGTGAGGCGGTCGCGATCGCGGAGCAGCACGCGCCAACGCAGACACCGAGTGCACCGCCGCAATCCGCGCCAAGCGCGGACTTCCTTGCTACGCTAGTCGCCCAATCGCGCGCCCCGCTATCACGCGCTGATATAGAAGCGATGGCAGCGCAGATCGACGTAGAATGGGAGGCGCTCGCCGCCGCGGTAGAGGCCGAAAGTGGACCGCTTGGCGGCTTCGATGCATCGGGACGCCCGATAATTCTGTTTGAACGCCACCTTTTTTCGCGACGGACGAGCGGCCGGTTCGATGCAACGAACCCGAGTGTTTCGAACCGCACGCCGGGGGGCTATCCGCGCACGCAGGATGCACGCTGGGAGCAACTCCGCGAAGCCTATGCCCTTGATGCGGAGGCGGCGTTGTCGTCCACATCGTTTGGCCGCTTTCAAATTCTCGGCCTCAATCACGCGACGTCCGGTGCGCGCGGCGTGTTCGGCTACGTTGCCGGCATGGCGCAGTCGGAGCGCGGCCAGCTGGCTGCTTTTGTCGCCTATTTACGCGCCAACGGGCTTGTCGATGAATTGCAGCGTAGGGACTGGGCCGGATTCGCCAGCCGTTATAACGGGCCAGGTTATGCAGCTAACCAGTACGACACCAAATTAGCCGAGGCGTACGCGCGCTTCAGGGCAAATCCAGCTCCTTGAACGCGCCATTGAATCGGAGTCGAACCATCGAGTTCGTGCCGGATCTCTGGCGCTCTGAGCGCCTAGACCACGCGCGCTCCAAGAGCGTTGAGCGCATGACGCAATGTCGCGGCGATGCAGGCGGCGAGGGCGATCACGGCGGCCAAGACGATCGCGGCTAGCCACACCGCAAACGCGCCAAATCCCGCCTCGCCGGAAATCACCGGAGAACTGAGCCACCACACTCCCGTGGAAAGCAGGAACGCAATGCCTAGTCCCGCCGCGCTTCGCCAGTAGACGCCGCGCGGGCGCAGGAAGGCGTGGATGGCGGCGGCAAACAGCACGCCGATATAGAAGGCAATCACGACGAATTCGATCATGACGCGTCTCCTGCGCCAGGATCGGCGATGTTGGTAAAAAATGCGCCATCAGCCTATGGTGAACGACGCGCCCTTTCTGGATAGCGTCAGGCCGCCGAGCGCAGCTCGCCGCGTTGTATGCGCTCCAACAGGCTTTTGCAGGCGCGAACACCGTCCGTTTCGCTAAGGCGGCTGCCCTCGTACTCGATGCCGAGATGGCCGCGATAATTCGCTGCTGTGGCTATGCCGACGAGGCGTGGGAAGTCGAGAGTCGTCTCATTGCCGTCAGGGTCGAAGTCGTAGCACTTCGCCGCCACCGCCCGAGCGAATGGCATCATCCTTTGCAGGCTTTCATAGCGCGCAGCGCTATTGGCGTCGTCGAAATTGCCCCAGTCGGGCGAGGCGCCGACATTGGGAAGATCAGCCAGTTTTAGCACCCGCGCCAACCATTCGCCGTCGCTGGACAAGCCGTGATGGTTCTCGACGAGCACGTGCAGCCCGTGCAGCTGCGCCCATTCGCCAAGATCGTGTAAGCCCTCGGCGGCATAGCGCGCTTGATCGTCCGCCGCGCCGGAACTCGCGATACGCACGCTGACGGAGTGGCAGCCCAAGTAGGCGGCCATATCCAGCCATTTCAAATGACGCTGCACGACAGCGCCGCGTGTTGCCGAATCGGGATCGCCCAGCGCGCCTTCCGCGCCGCAGGTTACAAGGAGACCGCGTACGCCTTCGCCGGCGCACCGATCCTTGAGTTCTCGCATGTAACGCATGTTGCGCAGATGCGCGGCGTAGAAAAAGCCGATGAACTCTACAGCGCCAATGCCAAGTTCACGTCGCGCAACGAGCGGAAAATCGAGCGGATCGAGTTCGCCGTGGAATCGGTCTGGGGGACCCAGATGTGCGCCAACGAATGTGTGATACAGGTTTTGCAGGGTGGACGTCGCGCCGAGGATGCGCCGGTGCAGCGACCACTGGCCGAGCGAGATCATGAAGGGAAGCGTCTCGGAAACGAGATGCGCTTCTTCAGCCATCATGAGACTGAGCCTTGAATTGCCCGTCCATCGCTTCCCCCACGCGCCGTTAACCATTACAGCGGCGCGACGCTAGGGATGCAGGTTCCGTTCAAGAAGCAGGCTCACCTCCTGCGCGTATCGTTATGTACTAAAGCGCACGTTTAAACAAATCGGCGTATTTCGCGGCGTCGAAGGGAATTGCGTTCGAGAGCGTTGCGATGTCGCTCACGGCATACTGGATGGCGCCGTCGCCATCCGCTGGCCTGACGCCCATGGCGGAGAGCGAAGGCGGCAGACCGACGCGTGCATTCAGGTCGGAAATGTGCTGCGCGAGGTCGGCGTTCGGCTGCAGTCCAAGCGCGCGACGCAGCCGCGCGAACTTCTCTTCGGCTGCTCCGGCTTCCGCAATCATCGCCAGGGAGTGGGGGAGGATCACGGCGTTCAGCGTGCCGTGGTGCAGTTTGAGCTCATGGAGGCGGCCGAGCGCGTGGCTGAGCCCGTGCACGGCTCCCAAACCTTTCGCGAACGCCAGCGCGCCTTCGAAAGAGCCCATCATCATGTGCCAGCGCGCGTCGCGGTCACGCCCGTCTGTGACGGCGCGCTCGAGCCACACGCCAATACGTTCGGCGCCGTCGATACCGATGGCTTCGGCAGGAGGATGCACGACGACAGACAACACCGCCTCGATGCAGTGTGTCATGGCGTCCATGCCAGTGGCGGCCGTGAGCGCGCGCGGCAGGCCAAGCGTCAAATCCGGATCGCAAATCGCCGCGCTCGGCATGAGAAAGCTGGAGACGAACGTCTCTTTCATCCCGTTGTCGAGAACGACGACGGCGCCCGGCGACACTTCGCTGCCGGTCCCCGCCGTGGTCGGCACTGCGATCAGCGGCGGAATTCTGGTGATGAATTTCATCCCGCGCTTGGAGCCGCCCAGCCGTTCGAACGGCCCATCGTGCGTTACCATCAGGCCCATGGCCTTCGCGAGATCCATCGAGGAGCCGCCGCCGAACGCGACGATGCCGTCGGCGCCGGACGCGCGATATGCGTCCGCCGCGATCGCCGACGCACTCTCGGTGGG
>DASPMA010000181.1:0-4433 GCA_035627335.1 Binatia bacterium | reverse complement strand
GTCTTTCTTCTCGCGAATTGCACTCAAGATGTCGGCCTTCTTCGCACGCAGCCACGCGACGAGTTCTTTTTCGTAGCGCTGCACGCCATCGACCGGCACCTTATCGAGATAGCCGCGTGTGCCCGCATAGATCAGCGCGATCTGCTCTTCGACCGGCACCGGCGAGAATTGCGGCTGCTTCAGCAGCTCCGTGAGGCGCGCGCCGCGGTTCAGCAGACGCTGCGTCGCCGCGTCGAGGTCCGAACCGAACTTCGCGAACGCCGCCATTTCACGGTACTGCGCAAGCTCGCCCTTCAGCGGGCCGGCGACCTGCTTCATCGCCTTGATCTGCGCGTTGCCGCCGACACGGCTGACCGAGATGCCGACATTCAGCGCCGGACGGATGCCCTGGAAGAACAAATCCGTTTCCAGGAAGATCTGGCCGTCGGTAATCGAGATCACGTTGGTCGGAATGTACGCGGACACGTCGTTGGCCTGCGTTTCGATGATCGGCAGCGCCGTCAGCGAGCCGCCCTTGTTGTCTTCGTTCAGCTTCGCCGCGCGCTCGAGCAGGCGAGAGTGCAGATAGAAGACGTCGCCAGGATACGCTTCGCGGCCCGGCGGACGCCGCAGCAAGAGCGACATCTGGCGATAGGCAACGGCCTGCTTGGACAAGTCATCATAGATGATGAGCGCGTGCATGCCGTTGTCGCGGAAGTATTCGCCCATGGCGCAGCCGGACATTGGCGCGAGGTATTGCAGCGGCGCCGGATCGGACGCGGTCGCGGCGACAATGATCGAGTAGCCGAGCGCGCCGCGATCTTCGAGCGTCTTCACGAGCTGCGCCACGGTCGAGCGCTTTTGGCCGACGACGACATAGATGCAGTAGAGCTTCTCGCTCTCGCTCGCGCCCTTCTCGTGCGCTTCGCGCTGATAGAGGATGGTGTCGAGCGCCACGGCTGTCTTGCCGGTCTGGCGGTCGCCGATGATCAACTCGCGCTGGCCGCGGCCGATCGGGATCAGCGCGTCGATCGCCTTGATGCCGGTTTGCATCGGCTCGTGCACGGACTTGCGCGGAATGATGCCCGGCGCCTTCACGTCCACAGTCGAGCGCTTCTCGGCCTTGATCGGGCCCTTGCCGTCGATCGGTTCGCCCAGCGGGTTCACGACGCGCCCGAGCAGCGCCTTGCCCACCGGCACGTCGACGATCTCGCCGAGGCGCTTGACGGTGTCGCCTTCCTTGATGCCGCGGTCTTCGCCGAAAATAACGACCCCGACATTGTCGCGCTCGAGGTTGAGCGCCATGCCTTTGACGCCGCCCGGAAACTCGACCATCTCGCCGGCCTGCACGCTCTCAAGACCATAGACGCGCGCGATGCCGTCGCCGACCGAAAGCACGCGGCCGATCTCGGCCACCTTGGCTTCGGTGCCGAAGCCCTTGATCTGCTCTTTGAGGATTGCGGAAATTTCTGCGGCGCGGACGTCCATGTGTTTTCCTCTTTACGAATACCGGTGCGCGTCGCGGAGAGACGCGGAATCAAACTTCGTCATTCCGGGGCAATGCGAAGCATTGAACCCGGAACCCAGGGGATGACAAAGCGCAGTGCGTTTGCCCCTGGGTTCCGGGTCCGCGCTAGCGCGCGTCCCGGAATGACGAGGAGAAAGTGCCGCGCTCATGCTGACCTCAACGCGAGCTTCAGCGCGTCCAGCTTGGCTTTGACGGAAGCGTCGAACTGGCGCGAGCCGACGCGCACGACGAAGCCGCCGATCAGGCTTTCGTCCACGCTGGTTTCAGCTTCGACCTTGGCGCCCAGCTGCTTGCCGAGCGATTCGACGATGGCGGCTTTTTCGTCGTCCCGCAGCGCGCGGGCCGACACGATTTCAACTTGACGGGCGCCGCGCTCGCGCGCGACCAGCGCGCGGTAGGATGCGGCGATCGCCGGCAATTCGCGCGCGCGGCGGTTGAGCGCAGCGACCCCAATGGATTTGCGGCCAAGCTCCGAGAGGCCAAGCTTGGCGGCCACCGCGGTAAGCGCCTGCGCCTTCACCTCGGGCTCGATCAGCGGCGAGCGGGCGGCCTCGCGCAGTTCCGCGCTCTCTCGCCAGGCCGTGGCGAACTTGGCAAAGTCCTGTTCGACAGCGTCTAACTGCTTGGCGTCCTTAGCCAATTCGAAGACGGCCTGTGCATAACGCTGCGCCGCTTCGGAAGCTTCGCCGTCGAAGGTCTCTGCCACGTCTGTCTCGCTGCTTCCGCTGCTGGCGATCACCCGGACCGCCCGCTGCCTGGAGTTGCGCCGCTTGGGGAAAACCCAAACGCCAAGAGGCCGCTGCAGCGCTCTCTGCGCGGGCCCCTGACGCGCGCGCGAAGTACCATGGCGCCTTCCGGCTTGACAACCAGCCGTCAGCCCTGCCCCTCAGCGACAAAAGAGCCGATTAGGCCAATGCGGCGGATCTGAAATTCGCCTTAGGGAAAGGCCAGCGCCGAGCGAATTTCAGATCCATCAGCCGCATTGGAAACCATGAGTTTCCGGTGTCCTTGATGGCTTTGAAGTTCGCTTTTGCGCTTGCCCTACCCTCCGGCGAACTTCAAAGCCAGGACACCGGGGGAACACCGAAATGACCGACGCCGCGGCGCCTGCGCAGAGCAGCCATGACGTACCGCCTGCCAAGATGCGCCAAGTGGTGGCCGCGAGCGCCGCCGGAACCGTTTTCGAGTGGTACGATTTCTTCGTCTACGCGGTCATCGCCGACGTCATCCGCATCCACTTTTTTACCGGCCTTCCGGACGCGCAGGCCTTCGTCTTCACGCTGCTGACCTTTGCGGTCGGCTTTATCGTCCGCCCGGTCGGCGCGCTGGTCTTCGGCAAGATCGGCGACTCCACCGGCCGCAAGGGCGCCTTCCTCATCACCATCACGATCATGGGTCTAGCCACGTTCGCGATCGGCCTGCTGCCGACGGCGGAGACGATCGGCGTCTGGGCGCCGATTCTCCTCGTCACGATGCGCGTGTTGCAGGGTTTTGCGCTCGGCGGCGAATACGGCGGCGCGGCGATCTATGTCGCCGAGCACGCCCCGCACAATCGGCGCGGCAGCGCCACCGGATGGATTCAGGGCACCGCTTCCATCGGCCTCATCGGCGCGCTCGGCGTCGTGCTCGGCGCGCGCGCGATCATAGGCGAAGAAGCGTTTCGCGATTGGGGATGGCGTATCCCGTTCCTCATCTCGATCGGACTGCTTGCGGTCTCCGTCTGGATCCGTCTTCAGCTCCACGAGAGCCCGGCGTTCAAAAAGCTGCAGCAGGAAGGCAAGGTCTCCAAGCGCGCCTATGCCGAGAGCTTCACCGAATGGCGCAATCTGAAAATCGTGCTGCTCGCGCTCTTCGGCGTGATGATGGCGCAAGGCGTCGTCTGGTACACCGCGCACTTCTATTCGCAATTCTATCTGGAACGCATCCTCAAGATCGACAGCCAGACCGTGAACCTCATCATGATCACGGTCGTGCTGATTTCGGCGCCGCTCTACATCTTCTTCGCGCGCATCTCCGACACGCTCGGCCGCAAGCCTGTGATGCTGTTCGGCATGCTTCTGATGCTGGCGCTCTACTTCCCCGGCTTCCACTACATCACGCAAGCCGGCAACCCCGCGCTCGCCGCCGCTTCGGAACAAACGCCCGTCACCGTCATCGCCGATCCTGCCGACTGCACCTTCCAGCTCGACCTCACCGGCGGCGCCCAGCAATTCGCCACCTCGTGCGACATCGCCAAAAGCGCGCTCTCCAATGCCGGGATCGGGTACGTGACAATTCCCGGCGAGCCGGGACAACTCGCACGCATCCGCATCGGCCACGACATCGAGGTGGAAAGCGTCAGCGCCATCGGCCAATCGCTCTCGGAAATCCGCGCCACGCGCACCGCCTTTGCAGGCCGCCTCGGCGAAGCGCTATCGCAAGCCGGCTATCCCACCGCCGCCCCCGGCGCGATGCAGAATTGGAGCGCCGCCGAAGTCGCGCGCGTGTTCAACGAGAAATGGGGCGTGATCGCGATCATGGCGCTCTTCATCGTCGCGGCTTGCGCGCTCTACGGCCCGCAAGCGGCAGCGCTCGTCGAACTCTTCCCCACACGCATCCGCTACACCGCGATGAGTTTTCCCTATCACATCGGCACAGGATGGTTCGGCGGCCTGCTGCCGGCGATCGTCTTCGCGATCAACACCGCCACCGGCTCGATCTACATGGGCCTCTGGTTTCCGGTGATCGTCACCGCTCTCTCAGTGCTGATCACCTTCTTCTTCTGGCCCGAAACCAAGGACCGGGACATCCATGCGTAGGGACTAGGGATTAGGGCGCGCACCAATGCTGGCGTGAGGTTCAATGAACCGCGGTGCGCGAACCTTCGTCTCCCAATCCCTAGTCCCTAGTCCCTATTTTTGGTTTTCACCCATTCACCAGCTTTCTG
>DASPMA010000180.1:0-3065 GCA_035627335.1 Binatia bacterium | reverse complement strand
GCAGCCGCACCGCTACACGCGCCTGCGCGATCTGTTCGAGGAGTTTGCTGCCTGCTTCAAGGATTGCGACCTCGTCGCCATAGCGGATGTTTACGCCGCGGGCGAGGCGCCCATCGATGGGATCAGCGCTGACGCGCTGGCCGCCGCGATGCGCAAAGCGGGTCGCGGCGATGCGCAGCGGTTGGAGAGCCTGGATTTGCTTTCCGATTTCGTGCGCGCCAACGCCAAGCCCGGCGACATCGTGGTTTGCCTCGGCGCCGGCGACATCACGCACTATGCCCATGCGCTGCCTGCAAAGTTGGCCGCGGCGGCGGCGGCGTAGAAAATGGGATCAGACATGGCTGTGTATTCAGGACAATGTCTATGCGGGCAGGCGAAGGTCTTCGCACGCGGCGAGCCTCTGCGCGTCGGCATCTGCCACTGCACAAATTGCCGGCAGGAAAGCGGGTCTGCCTTCACTTTCTATGCAATTTGGCCAGTCCAGCAGTTTCAGCATCAAGGTGAAACGGCCCAATTCAACCGGCAAAGCTTCTGTGCTCGCTGTGGATCGCATGTATTTTCCGCCGACGACCGAGAAGCGGAAATTAAGCTCGGCGTCCTCTCCGAAGCGCCCACGCACCTTGTCCCGAGCTACGAGCTATGGATCAAACGACGCGAGCCCTGGCTGCGGCCGATCGAGGGCGCTGCACAGTACGAAGAGAACCGGAGCTGAGCGCATTTCGCTTGGCCCGCGTGCGAAACGTTTGACCTTCGCCGCGACTCCTCCCAGCCCGGTCCAATGCCCGATACCGCGCATCGTCCGGTCCGCCCCCGCGCTGCCTTGATCTACGATTTCGACGGCACGCTGGCGCGCGGCAATCTGCAGGAACGCAGCTTCATTCCCGATATCGCCGGCATGAAGCACGCCGATTTCTGGATGGAAGTGAAGCGCTTGGCTAGAGCGGAGGATGCCGACGAAATCCTCGTCTACATGCATCTGATGCTCGACCGCGCGCGCGCCGCCGGGCGCCCGGTGACGCGCAAGCAATTGCAAGAGACCGGCGCAGACCCGGATTTCTTTGACGGCCTCGATCACTGGTTTGAGCGCATGGATGCATTCGCCGACGAGCTTGGCGTCGATCTGGACCATTACGTCATTTCATCCGGCATCTATGAGATGATCGAAGGCTGCGCGCTGTTCGGCCGTTTCCGCCAAGTATTCGCCTCGCGCTTTCTCTATGACAAGAAGGGCGAAGCGAAGTGGCCGGGGGTCGCCATCAATTACACGACCAAGACGCAATTTCTTTTCCGCATCAACAAGGGCATCGAGACGGTGCATGACACCGAGGCGATCAACCGCTGGATGCATAATGATGCGCGCGCGCTGCCGTTCGAGCGGATGATCTTCATCGGCGACGGCGACACCGACATTCCGTCCATGAAGATGGTCACAAGCCAAGGCGGTTGCGCCGTCGCCGTGCTCGATCCGTACCAATGGACCGAGCCGCGCAGTCTGGAAAAGATCAGCCGCCTCATCGCGGAAGATCGCGTGAGTTACGTGGCGCCCGCGGACTACCAGCCGCAGAGCCAGCTCGACGTCATCGTCAAAGGCGCGCTCGGCCGCATCGCGCGCCGCGCCGGCCTGCCGGTCGAGGCTTAGCCCGCTTCACCAGCTGAATCAGCATCCGCTTCCGGCGGCGGATGGGGATCACGCACCACCGTGTCGATCCCGTAGCGATTGCCCATGTCGCCGCCAGTTATGTAAACGGCGCCGCGCACGTCGCCGACGCAAACCCAACCCGTGTCCGAACTCAGCGAAAGGTTGCGTCCCCAATCGAGATCGGCGGCGTTTTCGCTGGTGGTCAGCGTATAGCTGCGCCGCGGGCTGACGCGGACGCGCACTGTGTGATCGTCGATCACGGCATAGCGCCGCACGTTGAAGGCGCGGAAGCAATCGTCGCCATCGCTTGTGGCCGCGGAGGCTTGCTGGTCCTCAGCGTGGGAAGCCGAGACAGCGCCGCCGATCGCAAGCGCGGCGCAAATCGCAAGAACGGTGAGCCTACGCATGATTAGCTGCCTTCTTGTCCGGGTGGCGGGGGATCGCGCGTAACCGTCTGGATCGGGTAGCTCTGGCGTGGTGTGCCGCCGATAACCTCGACTTGGCCGAAGACGTCGCCCGTGCATATCCAACCCCTGTCAGACCGCAGCTCCATTCTCTGCGTCCAATCGAGATCGTTCGCGTTCCAGCTGGTGTGCATCGTATAGCTGCGCGACGGGCCGACACGGACGCGGATGTTGTGATCGTCGACCACTTCGTAGCCTGACGCCTGTTCGGCGCGGAAGCAATCGCGCCCGCTGCTAGTTGGATCGGCAGAGGTCGTGTCCGTTGTCGTGCAGGCGCCGAGCGCCAGCGCGACGGCGGAAAGAAGGGCGGCTTCGAGGCGCATTCGTTTTCCTCCGATGGATCAGCCTTGCGTCGCCGGCTCAGGCGCGCGCGCAATGGATTGAATAGGATAGGTCTGGACCGGATCGCCGCCTATAATATCGACGCCGAGACCGTTGCCTGTGCAGATCATGCCAGTCGAAGAGCGCAAACCGATGCGCTCTCGGAAATCGAGGTTCGTAGTCGGCCAATTGGTCGTCAGGAGATAGCGGCGGCTCGCGCCCACGCGCACTTCGACCGTATTGCGGTCGACAACGTTGAAGCCGGTGACGCTTTCACCACGGAAACATTCGCGGTCGGCTGTAATGCCCGCGGCGTCTTCTCCGGCTGTGGCGCAGGCGGCCAGTAGAAGGGCGGAAGCGAAAAGACCGATGCGCAACATGGTTTTCACCTCATGCGGCTGCGCGATGCAGCCCTGTCATTTTACGCGCCACGGCGGCTTCCGCGTCCAGCGCTCGCGTGCGATAGCCGATCAAGAATGAGTGAACTTGATCTTCCAGCGGTGCGCGGCCAGCTGCTCAAGGGCGAAAGCCTTGCGCCGTTTACATGGTTCCGTGTCGGCGGCCCGGCGGACTATCATTTCCTGCCAGCGGATGCCGACGATCTCGCGGCCTTCCTTGCAGCATTGCCCGCCGACGTGCCC
>DASPMA010000179.1:0-2723 GCA_035627335.1 Binatia bacterium | reverse complement strand
AGACGCACCGGCTCGATCCGGTTGCGGGCGTCGAGGACCAGTACTCGAACGGGAACGTGACCTACACCGAGAATGGCGGGCGCGCGACGCTGGCGGGCGTGTTCGGCGAGCCTTACGAGAACTGCCAACGCCGCCGCAGCGACTGGTGGTTCGATTTCTGGTGATGCGCGGCTATTTCGGCATTGGCGCTGAGGAGATTTCCAAGCCGATGAATCTCGGCGCGCTGATGCGCACGGCGCACGCGTTCGGGGCCAGCTTCTTCTTCACTGTTAACGAACATCCGAAGGTGCGCGAGGCGTACAACAGCGATACGTCGCGCAGCTTCGATCACGTGCCCTACTATGCCTGGGAGAATGCCGAGGCGCTGCTGTTGCCGAAAGGCTGTGCGCTGGTCGGCGTGGAACTGACTGAGGATGCGGTGGAGTTGCCCCGATTTCAGCATCCGCAGGCCGCGGCGTACGTGCTTGGGCGCGAGCGTGGATCGCTATCGCCGGCGCTGCTGGCGCGCTGCGCGCACGTGGTGAAGATCCCGACCAAGTTCTGCGTCAATGTCGGGCTCGCGGGCGCCATCGTGATGTACGACCGGCTCTTGGCGCATGGCGGCTATCCGGCGCGGCCGATCATGCCGGGCGGACCGCCGCCCGAGATGACAGAGGCGCCGAAACGCAAGGCGTAACGCCTTGCGGGCGCCACGAGCGGCCCCCATAACCCGGCCCGTGACCGCCCTTCCCTCTCTCGTGGGCCTGACGCGCCAGGAATTGGCCGAGAAGCTCGTTGCCGTGGGCGTCGAGCCCGGCAAGTCGCGCATGCGGGCCGAGCAGCTGTGGCGCTGGATTTACCACTATGGCGTGACCGACTTCGCGGCGATGACGAACATCGCCAAGGACCTGCGCGGGACGCTGGCGCAGCACTACACGCTGGCGCGGCCGGAGATCGTCACGGCGCAGGTGAGCCAAGACGGCACGCGTAAATGGCTGATCCGGTTCGG
Source organism: Binatia bacterium (assembly GCA_035627335.1). GTDB lineage: Bacteria > Pseudomonadota > Alphaproteobacteria > Caulobacterales > Aquidulcibacteraceae > Vitreimonas. The sequence continues at coordinate 1,735 of DASPMA010000179.1, read as the reverse complement.
GCCCGGCGTCGAAGGCGAGTGCGTGTTCATTCCGGACGTTGGCCGCTCAGGCGCCTTATGCGTCAGTTCCCAGGTCGGCTGCACGCTGAACTGCACGTTCTGCCACACGGGGACGCAGAAGCTGGTGCGCAATCTGTCCGCCGCCGAGATCGTCGCGCAGGTGATGATCGCGCGCGATGCGCTTGGCGAATGGCCCACGCAGGAACGTCCGCTCAATGACGGCGACCGCCAGCTCACGAATATCGTGTTCATGGGCATGGGCGAGCCGCTCTACAATCTGGACAATGTCGACGCGGCAATCGGCGTGGTCTCCGACGGAGACGGCATCTCGATTTCCCGGCGGCGCATCACGGTGTCGACCGCGGGCGTGGCGCCGAAGATCGCGGAACTGGGCGAGCGCACGGGCGCGATGCTGGCGATCTCGCTGCACGCGACCAACGATGAGCTGCGCAACCAGCTCGTGCCGATCAACAAGAAATACAATCTCGAAGAACTGTTCGCGGCGATCCGCGCCTATCCTTCGCTCGGCAACGCGAAACGCGTGACGTTCGAGTATGTGATGCTGAAGGGCGTCAACGACTCCCTGCCCGAGGCGAAAGCGCTGGTGAAGCTGTTGGCGGGCATTCCGGCGAAAATCAATCTCATCCCGTTCAACCCCTGGCCCGGCGCGCCCTACGAGTGCTCGGACTGGGAGACGATCGAGAAGTTCGCTGAAGTGCTGAACCGCGCCGGCTACGCCTCCCCCATCCGCACGCCGCGCGGGCGCGATATCCTCGCCGCCTGCGGACAGCTGCGCAGCGAAAGCGTCAAGCTGCGCGCCAGCGAACGCGCGAAAGCGAGCGCATGAGCGGGACGCCGACGCTCGCGGGCGCCGGCATAGTGCTTCGTCCTCTCGTTGCTGCGGATGCGCCCGCCCTCTTCATCGCGCTCAGCGATCCGGTCGTTCAGCGTTACCGGCGCGATGCCGCGCATGCGAATATAGAGGAAACCGCGCGCTACATCCAAGATACACTGGCGCGGTCGCGTGCGGCCTGGACCATTACGGAAGGCGGCGGGGAAGCGCTGGGGCGACTTGCACTACGTGTGCCGGAGGCCAGCGTGGGCGAGTTCGGTATCGTCATCCGGCGCGAGGCGCAACGGCGTGGGCTTGGACTGAGGGCGTTGCTGCTCGCGGAACTTCATGCGTTCAACGTTCTAGGGCTGACGCGTCTCACAGCCGATGTGGACTCCGGAAACATCGCGTCGCTGGCGCTGTTCCGCCGCGCCGGCTTCTCCGATGAGATTCTTCTGCAGGCGCACCATACCACCAAGCTGGGTTTGCGCGACAGCATCGTTTTGGCAAAGCATCCCTCCTAAACTCGGATCCCTAGCCGATATGTCGCGACCACCTCCTCTCTCCGCACCAGCTGTTCATCTGCGTCCCCTGACCGTTGCCGACGCCGCGGCGCTGTTCGCGGCGCATGGCGATCCGGAGACGCACAAGTATTGGTCGAGCCCGGCGCACGGCTCTGTGGATGAGACCGCGCGCTATATCGAAGACACATTGGCGATGGAGGGCGCCAACGTTTGGGCGATCACCGAAAGCGGCGGCGAGGCGTTGGGCCGGATTGCCGTGTTTGCGCTGCGCGAGGGCGTCGGCGAGATCGGCATAGTAATGCGTCGCGATGCGACTGGGCGCGGGCTTGCATCAAAAGCGCTGCAGCTGGTCGGCGAGTACGCGTTCGGCGAACTCGGC
>DASPMA010000178.1:0-2816 GCA_035627335.1 Binatia bacterium | reverse complement strand
CTGGAAATGACCGAATTACGCGTGTTGGCGCGCGAGAACGCAGGGCGCGGGCCGGGACCGGAATCGTCGCTGCTGAAGATCAAGGGCACCGAGATCCAGCAGCGTCTCACTGAACTTACGCTCGAAGCCGTGGGCAATTATGCGCAGCCCTATACGCGCGAACTCGCGCAGGGCAACGAATTCGCCATCGGTCCGGATTACGCGCGCAGCGCTGCGCCCATCTACTTCAACTGGCGCAAGGCCTCGATCTACGGCGGCTCCAACGAAATCCAGCGCAACATCATCGCCAAGATGGTGCTGGGCTTGTGATGCAGCGCAACACCTTTACGTCGTCATTCCAGGGCTCCGCGAAGCGGAGTACCCGGAACCCAGGGGCAAAACGCTCGTGCTTTGTCAGCCCCTGGGTTCCGGATCGCGCTTCGCGCGTCCGGAATGACGATGTTCAGCGTTTTGGAAAATGACCCTATGAACTTCGATTATACCGACGAACAGAACATGCTTCGCGACTCGATCGCGAAGTGGGCGGCGGGCGAATACGATTTCGACAAGCGCCGCGACGCTTTGAAGAGTGAAGACGCCTGGAAGAAGAACTGGGCGACGTTCGCCGAGCTGGGCCTGCTCGCCGCGCCCTTGCCGGAGGATTTCGGCGGCCTCGGCGGGGGCGCGCTCGAGGTCAACGTCATCGCCGAAGAACTGGGGAAGGCGTTGGTCACTGAGCCGTACGTCCCAACGGTCGTCATCGCCGGCAATGCGCTGAAGTACGCGGGCAGCGCCGCCCAAAAGGACGAGCACCTCACCGCCATCGCCGGCGGCGAGCGCGTGATCGCGTTTGCGCAGGCCGAGCCGAAGAGCCGCTGGTCGCTGAACGATGTGTCAACCACGGCGAAGAAGGATGGCGCCGGCTTTGTGCTGAACGGTCAGAAGGCCGTTGTCATCGGCGGGCCGCAATCCGACACATTGCTCGTCAGCGCACGCACCGCGGGCGGTCAGCGCGACGCGAAGGGCGTGTCGCTCTTCCTCGTGCCAAAGAAGACCAAGGGTGTCACGACGCGCGATTATCCGACCATGGACGGCACGCGCGCATCCGAAGTGTATCTTGAAAAGGTCACCGTCGGCGCCGAGGCGCTGGTGGGCGCGGCTGATGCGGCGCTACCCCTGATCGAGCGCGTCGTCGACGAAGCCAACGCCGCCTATTGCAGCGAAGCTGTCGGGTGTCTGCGCATGATGCATTCGCTGACGCACGAATACGCCAAGACGCGCAAGCAGTTCGGCCGCGCCATCGGCGAATTCCAGGTGATCCAGCACCGCCTCGTCGACATGTTCATGTCGGTCGAAGAAAGCGTCTCTATGGCGCTGCTGGCGACGCTGAAGCTAGAGGCCAGCGATGACGAACGAGCCAAAGCCGTGTCGGCGGCGAAAGTGTCGATCGGCAAGCACGGCCGCTTCGTCGGCCAGAACGCCGTGCAGACGCACGGCGGCATGGGCGTCACCGACGAAATGCGCGTCGGCCACTATTTCAAGCGCGTGACCATGCTCGACGCCACGTTCGGCAATGTCGATTATCACCTCAAGCGTTATGCGGCGCTGACACGCGCAGCGGCGTGAGCGTTAGCCCACGCCGCCGCACATTGCCTCAACGCGAAGCGACGATGATGCTCGGATCGCGATTGTAGAAGCGGGCCGTGACGTTGCTGTGATTGACATCAGCGACCGCCTGCGCGGATTTATCCCGCACGCACCGTCGAACCGCCATGCGTTGGTGTAGCGGCATCGGGCCCGAGCGGTCGCCGCACATATACTGTGCTGCGTTTTCGATGCGCCGCAGAAGCGAGTCCACGCCGGCGCCGGCGTCGAGATCGAGTTCCGCGTATGTCACGCGTTGCGCGCGTTCTGCGGCGGCAGCAGGTGCGGCCGCGGCGAAGCCGAGCGCAATAGCGGATGCGAGAGCGAGCATAAGCGAGCGTGGCATGATGCGTCTCCGTGACGTCGCGAAATGCGACGGCGCGAGTGGAGCGGGGTTGAGTGTCCGATGCAGTTACGCCTGTCACGGGGAGCGCAGGGAATTTCTACCGACGGCGGCGCAAGCCCGCCATTGAGATGTCCGAATCCGGCGAGACGGGAGCACGGGAATGGCGCATATTAGACCCATGTTGGACGCCGACATCTGTCACGCCGCCTGTGACGCAAAGGACCGCCGCTTCGACGGCCGCTTCTATATCGGCGTCAAATCGACCGGCATTTACTGCCGGTGCATTTGTCCGGCGCGAAGCCCAAAACGCGAGAACCGCACGTTCTGGCCGAGCGCGGCTGCGGCTGAAGCCGCAGGCTTCCGCCCTTGTCTGCTATGCCGTCCTGAACGCGCGCCGGGGCTTGCTCCGATCGACGCGCCGGCGCGTCTTGCCGCCGCCGCTTACGCGCGCATTGAAGCGGGCGCGCTTGAAGAGCAGGGTCTTGAAGCATTGGCGCGTGAACTTGGCGTCACTTCGCGCCACCTGCGCCGTGTGATGAACGCGCAATTCGGCGCCAGCCCCATCGATATCGCGCAAACGGGGCGTCTGCTCACGGCGAGGCGGTTGCTTAACGAGACCGCGCTGCCCATCACCGAAATCGCATTTGCATCGGGCTTTCGCAGCTTGCGCCGCTTCAATGCGACGATGAAGGATCGCTACGGGGCCCCGCCATCAAAGATGCGCGGCCGAAAGCACATCGAGCGCGGCGAGACGTTCACCGTGAGTCTCTCGCCGCGCGGCGATTATGCGATCGCGTCCATTCTTGATTTTCTGCGTCTGCGCGCGCTGCCAGGCGTGGAGCATGGC
>DASPMA010000177.1:0-3754 GCA_035627335.1 Binatia bacterium | reverse complement strand
AATCCGCGCGGCGATGGAGAGTGCATCTTCAACCGGCGTTTGGATCGGCGCGCCCGATATGGGCGAATTGCAAACCGCGCCCGTCATCGTTCGCCATATCGGCGGACGCGCCATCGTCACCGTGGTCGATCCGGCCCAGCTCTTGCCGGAGCTTGAGCCCAGCACGCGCGTGCTGATCGCCTCGCCGGAGGGCGGCGTGATCTACGCTTCGCCCGCGCTGCAGCGCGCTGGCGTGCGCGCGCAACAGCAAGTGCTTGCCGCGACGCGGGCCGGCCAGACTGGCCGGCTGATCCAGGATGGCGAAGGTGCGACCTGGGTTGCGGCGGAGGCCTCGGCCCAGCTGGGCGGCTTTCGCGTCATGGCCGCCGCACCCGCGGCCAACGATCTGTCACTTTGGCTCGCGGCGCTGTTGCGCTTTGCCCTGATGGCCGCGGCGCCGCTCGCCGCCATGGGCGTGCTCTATCTGCTGATGCGCCAGAACGCGCAGCGCGCGAGACTGGCGGAAGCCGAGGTGTCGCGGGTCGAGACGCATTTCCGCATCGCTGCAGACGGCGCGAAGGTCGGCGTGATCGAATGGCGCTCGGGCGCCGATGAAGTGCAATTGTCCGAACAGGCGGCGCGACTCTTGAACACCGCGCGAGACACGCTGCCTCTGCGCGAGGTGCTGGAGCTGATCCACACCGACGACCGTTTCGGCGTCGAGGAGGAATTTCACCGCGCGCGGCAATCTGGCTTGCTCGATGCGCGCTTCCGCGTCGTGCGCGGCAACGGCATGGCCTGGATCGAGATTCGCGGCGCCGCAGTGGAGGACGCCAGCGGGCGCATCGAGACCCGCGTGTTTGGAACCGTGGTCGACGCCACGCAGCGCTATGAAGCTGAAGCGCGCGTGTCGCGCCTGGAAAAGCAGCTGCGTGCTGCGATCGAGAATTTCTCCGGTCCGTTCGCGCTATGGGATCCGCGCCGTCGGCTGCTGTTGTGGAATCAGAGCTTCGCCGACGCCTTCCGGCTCGGCCCAGAGCTGCTACGCCCGCGCGCCTCTTATGAGGCGATCGCCGCGGCGGCGGCCGCGCACATCCGGCGCGAGAAGCACGACCCGTCCAATCCGGACGTACGCGTGATCGAGCTGCAGAATGGCGAGTGGCTGCACGTCGTCGAGCGTCGCGCGGCGGACGGCGGCACCATCACGGTCGGCGTCGACATCACGCCCTTGAAGCGCAAGGAAGAAGAACTGGCGCGCAACGAGCGGCGTCTCTCGGATGCGCTTTCGCGCGCCGAGAGCCAGGAATACCGGATCAAAGCGCTGGCGCGCGAAGCGCACGAAGAGCGCGCGAAGGCCGAGGAAGCCAGCCGCGCGAAGTCGACGTTCCTCGCCAATATGAGCCACGAGCTGCGCACCCCGCTCAACGCCGTGATCGGCTTTTCCGAAATCATGGCGAAAGAGCTGTTCGGCGCCATCGGCAACGATCAGTACAAGCAATACGCCACCGACATTTTCGACAGCGGCAACCACCTTTTGGAACTGATCAACGACATCCTCGACATGGCGAAGATCGAGGCAGGCAAGCTTACGCTTTCGCCCAAGCCGCTCGATCCGATGGTCGCGGTCGAACAGGCCGTGCGCCTGACCAAACGCAAGGCCGAAGAGAAAGGTCTGTCAGTCGTCGTCGATGCGGAGAACGTCCCGGAGATCGAGGCCGATCACCGCGCGGTGAAGCAGATCCTGCTGAACCTGTTGTCAAACGCCGTGAAGTTCACGGAGCAAGGGGCCATCATGGTGCATGTGCGCGGCACGGCGAGCGGCCTGACGCTACGCGTGGTCGACACCGGCTGCGGCATCCCGCCCGAACATCTGCCGCGCCTGGCGCGTCCGTTTGAGCAGGTCGAGCAGGAACTCACGCGCACCAACGCCGGCACCGGGCTCGGGCTCGCGTTGACGAAGTCGCTGGCAGAGATGCACGGCGGCAAGCTCTCGATCCAAAGCGAAGTCGGCCGCGGCACGATCGTCACCATCAGCCTGCCGCGCACGTTCGGCGGGCGCCGCGCGTCGACGCCGGAAGCGACCGCCGCGGAGTAGCTACGGCGTCTGCTGTTCCTGCTGCTGGCGGCGCTCGCGCCGTTCGCGCCGGCGTTCGCGCACCAAGTCACGCATCTTCTGTCGCTCGCTCGCCGAAGCATCCTCCTGCGCGGGCGCCGCGCCTTCGCCTGCATCCTCCCCTGGCGCAATGTTTTGCCGGCGCGCCGGCGCTGCGCGCGCGAGCGCTTCCATCGCCTCGCGCCGCTGCTCTGGCGTAAGTCGCGCGAAAGCCTCGATGACGTTGTCGTGGAAGACGCCGATCGCGCGCTGGTCCGCCGCGCGCAGACGCGCGAACGCGGCGCGTACCCGCTCGGCGTCGTAAGGCTCGGCCGCGGCAGCGGCGAATGCATCGCGGCGCGCCTGCAGCGCCGCGCGGCGCAACTCCCGCGACTCCGTCCAGCTATCGGCAAGTTCGCCCCGCATGATCTCGCGCGTCTCCGCGGGCAAGGCTTGCAGGAACGCGCGGGGTCCGGGCATGCGCGCGACAACCGCGTCGCCGACTTCTCGCTGCAGGCGAACGCCCGCGCCCCACGCGCCGGCGACGGCGCCGATCACCAGAAGATTGAGCGCCACCGACAGAAACAGCAGCGTGCGCCAGGGAAAGCGGCTCATCCGTCTTCTCCGATCAGAAACGGCCCCTCAAACGCCGCGGCAAAGAATGCGTCATCGTGATCGGCTGGCGCGAGCAACCCCCCGCCATAGCCCAACACAACGCCAAACACCGCGCACGCCGCCAGGGCGAGCATGGCGCGCTTGTTCAGCCAAGGCTCCGCGCGCGGCGCGTGCGCCAAGATGCGCGCGGCCAACAGAGACGTGTCCGCGTCCTGGGTGCTCGCCTGGCCGAGCGCATCGTCCAGCGCCTTCGCCGCCTTGAGCGCAGCAGCGGCGTCGGCGTTCTGCGCGACGAAAACAGCAGCCGCGGCGCGTTCCTCGGCCGGCCAGCGCCTGAAATCGCCGCCATAGGCTTCCAGCAGGTGGTCGAACCGTTCGCGGTTCATGGCTTTATCCTTCCTCACGTCCGCGGGACGCCGTCGGCGTCCCCCATCAAATCATCCACCACATCCGCCAGAGCAGCCTTCAGCGCGCGCCGTCCGCGCGCCAACAGCGACTCAAGAGCTTCAACGCTCACGTCGAGCATTTCCGCCGCGGCAATGTTGGTCAGCTCCTGATAATGCACCAGCACAATGGCGGCGCGCTGCCGCTCGGACAGTTCAGCCAATGCCGCGTCCACGCGCGCCGCGCGTTGGCGCGCGAGCCATTGCTCCGCCGGCATCGGCCCACTGTCTGCAATGTTAACGCCGGCGTCCGGATCGGGGCTTTCGCGGCGCCGGCGCAGGCGGTCGTAGCAAAGGTTCAGCGCGACCCGGTGCATCCAGGTCTCGAACTTCGCCGCGCCTGGCTTCCAGCGCGGCGCTTCGCGCCACACGCGCAGAAACACATCCTGCGCCACATCTTCCGCTTCGCTCGCATCGCCCAGCATGCGGCGCGCGAGCCCGACCATGCGCGGCAAATGCCGACGCACGAGCGCTTCGGCGGCGCGGCCATCGCCCGCACCGATATTCCGGACGAGTTCGGCGTCCGGGTCGATCACGCTTTGCCGACCTCCTGCCACGCCGCCTTCTAGCGCATCTGCCGAACCGTCTCGCCGAATTAAGAACGGGGGCCGGGCCCGTTTCCGTC
>DASPMA010000176.1:0-3190 GCA_035627335.1 Binatia bacterium | reverse complement strand
GCTTCTTCGCCATCTCGCCGGCGTTCACGTACCACTGGTGCGTCAGCATTGGCTCGATGACGACATTCGAGCGATCGCCGAACGGCTGCTGGATTTTCTTGTCCTCAACGCGATCAAGCAGGCCGATGGCTTCGATGTCCGCCACCACCTGCTTGCGCGCTTCGAAGCGATCGAGCCCGCGATATTTCGCTGGCACGTGCTCCACGTCCGCCATGCGGCCCTTCGTGTCCATCAGCACGTAGAGCGGAATATTGTGCGCGCGGGCGACCTTGTAGTCGTTGAAATCGTGCGCACCGGTGATCTTCACCGCGCCTGAGCCGAAATCGGGATCGGGGTATTCGTCGGTGATCACCGGGATGTAGCGGTTCGCCAGCGGCAACAGCACTTTCTTGCCGACAATCGGCGCATAGCGCTTATCGCTCGGATGCACCGCCACCGCGCCGTCGCCCAGCATCGTCTCCGGACGCGTCGTGGCGATGGAGATGTAGTCGCGCGTCTCCCATTCGGTCGGATTGCCGTCCGCATCGTGCGCGATGGGAAATTGATACGTCTCGCCGTTCTCGAGCGGATATTTGAAGTGCCAGAAGTGCCCCGCGACTTCCCGGTTCTCGACTTCGAGATCGGAAATCGCCGTTTCGAAGTGCGGGTCCCAGTTCACCAGGCGCTTGTCTTTATAGATCAGCCCTTCCTTGTAGAGCTGCACGAACACCTTCAGCACCGCCGCTGAAAGCCCTTCATCCATCGTGAAGCGCTCGCGCGACCAATCGCACGAGGCGCCCAGCCGGCGCAGCTGATTGAAAATCATGCCGCCGGATTCTTCTTTCCATTGCCAGACGCGGCGGACGAATTCGTCGCGCCCCATGGTGCGGCGGTCCTCGTTCTTGCCGGCTTCCGCCAGCCTGCGCTCCACCACCATCTGCGTGGCGATGCCGGCGTGATCCATGCCCGGCTGCCAGAGCACGCTCTTGCCGCGCAGCCGCTCGAAGCGGATCAGCACATCCTGCAGCGTGTTATTGAGCGCGTGGCCAATGTGCAGGGAGCCCGTCACGTTCGGCGGCGGGATGACAATGCAGAACGGCTCCGCCTTTGGGTCGTTCTTCGGCCTAAACGCCCCGGACTCCTCCCACGCTTTGCTCCAACGGGGCTCCACTTCTTTCGGATTGAACGTCGTCTCGATCATTCCGGAGCCTATAGCAGGCCCTTATGCTGCATTGCGAGAGCCCAAACGAAAACGCCCGGCTCATGCCGGGCGCCTCCAGTTCGAATGTCGCGGCAGTCTAGCGCGCCAAGCGGGCGATGCGTTCGAGTTCGGCTTCAACGCGGGACTCGACGATCGCCGGCAGGTTCTTGTCGAGCCATTCCTTCAGCATCGGCTTCAACAGTTCCCGAACGACACCCTCGACCGTTTGGCCCGGCGTGTCGGAGATGCGCAGCGTGCCGGCGAGACGCGCCAGCGCGCCGGCGGCGGCGTTGGCGGTGGGCGGGGAAAGAATGGTGTCGGCGGTCGGCGCGACGGCGGTTGCTTGGCTCGGCATAAGGGTCTCGATCTGCGTTGGAGTTGGCGTCGGCGCCGGCGCCGGCGCTTGCGTTTCTTCGGCGACGGCCTGCTCGACCGCTTCGAACACGATGTCGTCTTCGACTTGCGGTTCATCGGTTTGCGTCAGGTCGAGCACAGGCTCGGCGGTTGGCGTCTGCTCTTCTTCGGAAATGATCCGGCGGATCGACGCCAGGATTTCTTCCATGGAAGGTTCGGCCTGCTGGTCTTGGAGCGCCATGTCGAGCCTCTCGTACGAGTCGAATTCGACTCGAAGGTTAGGTTTCGCCGTGATTCCCGTCCACCGCGCCTCAGGCGTGTACGCAATGCACGCGTGGAATCACCGCAACGATGCGGCGATCACCCTCAACTTTTTGCAATAAGGAGCCGTTAACGCCCGCATGCTTGCGGTACTGTTGCTCCGTCGAAATGTCTCAAATCAGAACGTGAAGACGCGCGCTCGCGTGAGACCGGGCGCAACGTTCGGAAACGCGTCGAACTCGACGCGAAACGCGGCGGCGTCTTCACCGCGTGTGTAGATGCGCGCTTTGCCGGCCGGGCCTTCGCGCACGATAACGCCAAGACGTCCGCCTGGCGCGAGTTGTTCGAGCCATGCCTCCGGCACAATCTCGGCGCCGCCGTTCAACAGCATGACGTCATATGGCGCCCCATCCTTCCAGCCCTCTTGAACGGCCGTGGAGACGGTCTTCACCGCAAAACCACATGATTCCAGCGCCGCGCGCGCGGCGAACGACAAGTCCGGATCGGGATCGAGCGTGACCACGTCCTTGCAGCACGTCGCGAGCACCGCCGCCCCGTAACCCGTTGCGCCGGCGATCTCGAGGGCGCGTTCGTGCGGCTGAGGGTCGATCGCCTGAATGAGCTTCGCCAAGTCGCGCGGGCGCATCAGCGAGCGGTTGGGCGCAACCTCCAGTTCAAGATCGGCGTAGGCCAGTGTCCGCTTCTGGGCCGGCGCGAAGCGTTCGCGCGGCAGCGTGCGCATGGCGTGCAGGATGCGCAGGTCCGTCACGTCGCTGGTGCGGACTTGGCTTTCCACCATGATGTCGCGGGCGCGCGCGAGATCCATGCCGTTTCTCCTGAAGGCGCTTCCGGTTAAGCGGCTGCGGGGCTGGCCGCAAGCGGGCCGGTTTGACGCGGGCCAGCCTTGACCGGCTCGGGCGCCCGCGCCTAGGACATCCGGCCCGGCGAACCTACATTTGGTCGCCGTGCGATGGCCTCGTGGCGGAGTGGTGACGCAGCGGATTGCAAATCCGTGCACCCCGGTTCGATTCCGGGCGAGGCCTCCACGCTTCAACTCTCTGCGAATAACTTAGCGCGCTGCCGTACAGGCGGCGGAACGGGGCCGTTCGCGCTGACGTTCGGACTGAACAGGCGGGGGTCTCTCAACTTTGGAGGAGGACTCTCATGGCGGATCGCTATCCGGACCACGGCGACTATGGTCGCGACAAGAACCGCGGCCGGTTTTCGCGCGACCAGCGCTGGAGCGATGATGACGATTGGCGCCGTCGCAGCCGTGATCGCCAAAGCTTTGGCGGGCGCGAGGAAGACGACGACGATCGGCGCGGCTACGGCGCTTACGGCGGCGGCTATGGCCAAGGCATGAGCGGGAATTATGCCGGGGGCTACGATCGTTCG
>DASPMA010000175.1:0-6481 GCA_035627335.1 Binatia bacterium | reverse complement strand
CGTCTTGTCGCGGTCGCACCGCCGGCCGAGCCAATGCGCTGCGCTTTGCCTGCAGCGCCGGCCTACGCGGACAGCTCATGATCGGCTCGTTTATTCCTCTGCAAACAAGAAACTGCGGCGCGAGAGCGTGCGGCCGCAGCGCATGGCGCTGCGGCCTGTGCGCAGTTCATATTTCCGGACTGCACCACGAGTCCGGTTCACGTGCCTGCGACCCGAGCCTAGGATAGCCTTCGGAAATCCGGTGGGAGATGATCCATGCGCAAGAGTTTGCTGAGGTCCGCCGCCGTCGCCGCTTTGGCGCTAACGATGAGCGCGGCAAGCATGGCGCCTAGCACGTCGGGTCAATCGCTGTTTGCGGCGCTTTGCCGGGAAGGGCAGGGGGGCTCGCAGTGGCAGGTGCGGCTGGCCTCGATGTTGTCGATGGCGGACGCCTACGCACAGACGCTTCCAGGCGACATGAACGCGCCGCCGCCGCTCGTCGCGGGACTCGGCAACGCGCATTTGCCGATCACGACGTCCGTCCCGCAGACGCAGGAATATTTCGATCAGGGCGTGCGCTATCTGCATGCGTTCAATCACGCCGAAGCCATTCGCGCGTTCCGTCACGCGCAGCGGCTCGATCCCAACTGCGCCATTTGTTTCTGGGGCGAGTCCTTCGCGTACGGCCCCAACATCAACGCGCCCATGCCGGCGTCCGACAACGACGCTGCCTACGCCGCCATGCGTCGAGCGTATGAATTGCGCGCCGGCGCGACGCCGCTGGAGCAAGCGTATATCGAAGCGCTGCAGACACGCTACACGCGCACGGCGCCGCAAGATCGCTCGCGGCTCGATGCGGCGTTCGCCGATGCGATGGCCCGCGCCGCCGATCGCTTCCCGAACGACGATCTGATGCAGGTCCTCGCTGCCGAAGCGGCGATGGACACGCAACCGTGGGATTATTGGGAAGCCGGCGGGCGCGATCCCAAAGGCCGCGCCGGAGATGCAATTCGTCGTATCGAAACAGTTTTAGCGCGCAACCCGGACAACTCGGGAGCGATCCACCTCTACATCCACCTCGCGGAAGCTTCGACCGATCCGTGGCGCTCGGAAGCGGCGTCGGAGCGCCTCGCGCGCACCGCGCCCCAGGCGGGCCATCTCGTGCACATGCCGGGGCACATCTATTATCGCGTCGGCCGTTTCCGCGATTCCATCCGCGCCAACATCGAAGCGGTGGAAGCGGACGAGCGCTTCATCGCCAGCGCCGATCCATCGCCGATGTATCGCTACGGCTATTATCCGCACAACGTGCACTTCGTGCTGACGAGCGCCGCGATGGGCGGCGACGCGCGCACCGCGCTCGAATATGCCGACAAGCTCGAAGAGGCCGTGCCGATCGAAATGGCGCAGGCCGTCGTGATGGCTCAGCCTGTGGCCGCGGCCTCGTGGTTCGCGCGGGCGCGTTTCGCTGATCCGCAAAGTGTCCTGGCGGCGGCGCAGCCGCCGGCAGGCGTGGATTACGTCACCGGCGCGTGGCGTTACGCGCGCGGCGAAGCGCTGGTTCGCGCCGGACGCATCACGGAAGCCCGGATCGAGGCGGAATCGCTGCAGGCGCTGATTAATTCCGGCGATTTCAGCGCCCTCAATGGCAATGGCGTTCCGGCGCAGGACATTCTCGGCATTTATCGCCGCGTACTGCTCGGCCGCGCTTACATGGCGGAGCAAAACTATCCCGCCGCCATCACAGAGTTGCGCGCGGCGGCGGAGGCTCAGACCCGCGTGCCCTACACCGAGCCGCCGTACATCTATTATCCGATCCGGCGCACGTTGGGTGCGGCGTATCTGCTCAATAACCAGCCCGCCGTCGCAGAGATGGAATTCCTGCAGACGCTGATCGACAGCCCGAACGACGCTTACGCGTATTGGGGTCTTTCGCAAGCGCGGCGGATGCGTGGCGACCGCAGCGGCGCCAATGCGGCGCGGCAGATGTTCAACGCCGCCTATCTCGGCCCGCGCAACCGCATGAACATGATGGAGCTCTAAAGGCTTTAGTTGTCGCGGTCCTTCAGGTCATGCTCGCCCTCGTGACGGGCGCAGCTCGCGCAGCAATAGATGACGCCGTCGGCTTCCACGCCATGGCCGATCACCATGCAGTCGCAATGCGCGCAACGAGGCGCCATCGCATGGATGGCGCACTCGAACGCGTCGAAGGTCATGGTGCGTCCATCGCGCGTGACCTGGAACGCCTTGTCGTAGTCGTTGCCGCAAACGTCACAGCGCATGGACGCCTCCGTTCAGTGAACCGGGCGCTGCGAGTGCTGCCCGCCCGGCTTGCTGATGCCTTCCAGCGCCTCGCCCGCCGCATCGCTATCGCCTTGCCGTGCGAGATCGCTGAGTGAAACTATGCCGACGAGATTCTTCTCGCTGTCGACGACGGGGAGGCGACGCAGCTGCTGGTCCGCCAGGTTCTCGCAGACGTCGTCGACGTCGTCGTCTTCGAAGCAGTACTTGATTTCGGGGCTCATCGCTTCGCGCACCGGCGTGTCGGCGCCGCGCCCGGCGGCGACGGCGCGGACGGCGATGTCACGATCGGTCACCATGCCGACCAAGCGGTCGTTATCCGCCACAGGGAGCGCGCCGACATCGGTCTCGGCCATGATCTGAGCGGCTTCGCGAATGGTGGCTGTCGGCGCAACGGTGCGCACATCGGGGGTCATTACGTCACGGATTTTCATGGCGGCGCCTTCTCTCACAACGCGCCCCCGCCTTTCGCCAGAGCTATGGCGCTCGCCCGACGGGTCAAGCCAATGGACGGCGCCGCCGGAGCATGGGAAGGTTCCGGGCGGGACTAACCATGCGATTCACGATCCCCTTCGCAAACGCAACGATCGCGGATGCGGCGGCCCCTCTGAAAGAGGATGCCGCAGGCGCGACACTGGCGCTGTTTCTGTTGGTGGTGCTGGGCGCCAGCTGGCTGGCGCTGCGCACATTTGTTCGCTCCTTGCGTGCGCGGAAGACCGAGCGGGCGGTCGGGGCGAGCTTCACGGACTATGCGCTCGAGGCCTTGGTCAACGCCGCAAAGGTTGATGGGCGCATCAACGACGACGAGCGCCGCGCTATTGCGCGGGCGATCGGGGACTTGGCGGGACCGACCTATACCAGCCAGGTGGTCGAGAGCGCGTTCGCCAAGGCGAAGCTCACCAAGGACGAACTGGTTGCTTATCTGGCCGCCCGCTCGAAGCTGTTTTCCCGCGACCAGAAGGTGGCCCTGCTGAAGGCGCTGCTCTCGGTTTTCGTCGCCGACGGGCGCTTCGACGAGCGCGAGCACGCGGCCCTCATCGACTATACGGAGGCCATCGGCTTCGACCGCCGCAGCGCGCCCGACATGCTCAAGGGCCTTACGCGCGATTTCGCGAAGGGCAACATCACGTAGGCTCCCGCATCCAAAGCCGGGGCAAGGCGCATCTACCCGCCAGGAGCGGCGGAACCGGCCGAGCGGCCGCGCGCCCAAACGGAGGAATTTCATGAATCGCCTGATCGCGCCTTTTCTTATTGCCGCGGCGCTGGCCGGTCCTGCCGGGGCCGAGACCCGGTCGCTATCGGGCTTCCAAGCGGTGGACGCCGAGGACCGGCTCACGGTGACGATCGGGATCGGCGACGCCTATGCCGTCGACGTCACCGGCTCGGACGCCGGCCGCATCAGCACCCATGTCGACGGCCGCACCCTCTACATCGAGGATGAACGTCGCCCCTTGCTCGGCCGCAGCCCACGACTGGACGCGCACGTGCGCGTAACGATGCCAGCGATCGAGAGCGTCTCTGCCGCACGCGGCGCGCAACTCGCAGCAAACCTCGCTGGCGGCGCGTGCGACGAGTTCAGCGCCTCCGCGGCAATGGGCGGCTCGGCGAATATCGAGAACGCACTATGCAACGGCGTGTCGAGCACCGCGGCGATGGGCGGCGAAGTCCGCATCGCCGGCACATGCCGCAGGCATGATGTCTCCGCATCAATGGGAGGCTATATCCGCGCACGCGACATGCAATGCGCGACAGTCGATGCCTCCGCCTCCATGGGCGGCGATATCAACGCGTACGCGAGCCAGTCTTACGATGCGTCAGCTTCGATGGGAGGCTCGATCAATGTCGTCGGCGGGGCGAGCGCGAGCGACACATCGTCGATCATGGGAGGTTCGGTTCGCAGCCGTCGGTAATGTTGCAGCCGCTAAGCGTCGCGCGCGTCCGCGTGCTCGTCGCTTAGCGCTGTTCGATGGAAACGGCGTCAGGTGAAATTCGTCTGGAAAAGCGCGGTGGAGTTCGCGCAACGACCTCCACCGCCTTTCCGCCCGTCGCCCACCGGCGGGATCCCCAAAGCCGTCGTCGCCCTCCATGGGCGACGACGGTGAGAGCGCCATCGTCGCGCCACCTTTTAGCCACGTCAAGCACACGATCACGATTTCGAGAGCACGTGTCTCAGGGACACGCGCCGTGTGCCCGGCGCAGTGCCGCGCCATGGATTGATGAGGGCGTTGTTTCTAAGCGTCGCTCTGCGTGCCGACATCCGGATCGGAAAGCGCCGCGACTTCCTCTTCGCGTACGTTGATCCCAATCGCATTGGCGCCTTCGGCGAGGAGATCGCCGAGCAGGGGGATGCCCATGAGGTAGCGCGTGGTTGGCGCCTCGCTCCGCTCGCGCGCGGCGGTGAAGGCGTCGGGCCATTCCTCGGCCTCGTAGTCGCCGCGCCCGATCCAGGTCAGCGCGACCAGGGCGGCTTTGGAATCGTCGTCGAGGCCGGCAATCTTGGCCCGGAGCTCGCGGCCGACGGGATTGTCCCGCTCGTCCTCGAGCGCGTCGACAGCGCGGTCGTCGGGGGCGTTTGAGCCATCGCTAGGATCGTCCGACGGGACCAGCGCGTCGAACGCCTGGGCCTTGAGAATGATGAAGGCGAGAGTGTCGCGGTCCACCGGGAAGTCTTCAGGCGGCTCGGGGTTGTCGCGAATGGTCATGGGCTGCTCCTGTCGGCCAACGTGGCCCTGCGGCCAGCGTTCCCGACGACGGCTGCGCCGCTTGCCCGGCGGGCCCGTTTCGACTATCAGCCCCGCTTTCCCCGACCTCGCCTAGGTTTCGGGGGATGAGGAGATTTCCGGCCATGGCCGTTCCGAAGCGAAAAACCTCGCCGTCGCGGCGCGGCATGCGCCGCGCGCACGATAAGCTCAAAAAGAACACGTACGTGGAGGACGCGGAGTCCGGCGAGCTGCGCCGCCCGCACCACATCGACCTCAAGAGCGGCCGCTATCGTGGCAAACAAGTTCTGAAGGGCAAGGAAGACTGAGGTCTTCGCCGACGCTTAGCATATTCGCGCGCCGGCCCGAACGGGTCGGCGCTTTTTGCGCATGGCGGCCATTTGCGCGCGCGGCCTTGTCTTTTGACGCGCACGGCGCTCCAACCAGCGCACGTCATTTCATGAAAGGCGCCCCATGACCGGCATCGCCGACATTATCGGCCGCGAAATTCTCGACAGCCGCGGCAATCCCACGGTTGAGGTTGACGTCTATCTGGAAGACGGCGCAATGGGCCGCGCCGCTGTGCCCTCGGGCGCCTCCACCGGCGCGCACGAGGCGAACGAAAAGCGCGACGGCGAGCCGGACCGCTACCTGGGCAAAGGCGTTCGCGACGCGGTCGAAGCGGTCACGGGCGAGATCGCCAGCGCCATCGTCGGCATGGACGCCGAAGACCAGCGCCGGATTGATCGCGTCATGATCGAACTCGATGGCACGGACAATAAAGCGCGCCTCGGGGCCAATGCGATCCTCGGCGTTTCGCTGGCTGTTGCGAAGGCCGCAGCCGTGTCGTCAGGCCAGCCGCTCTATCGCTATCTCGGCGGCGTGCAGGCCCGCGTGTTGCCCTGCCCGATGATGAACATCGTCAACGGTGGGGCGCACGCCGACAACCCAATCGACATCCAGGAATTCATGATTATGCCGATCGGCGCCGACACCATGGCCGAGGCGGTCCAGTATGGCGCGGAAGTCTTTCACACGCTGAAGAAGCAGCTAAAGGAAGCCGGCCACGCCACCAATGTCGGCGACGAAGGCGGCTTTGCGCCGAACCTGGCCAGCGCTGACGAGGCCATCGGCTTCATCCTCAAGTCCATCGAAAAGGCCGGCTATACGCCCGGCGAAGACATCGCCCTCGCGCTCGATTGCGCGTCGACCGAGTACTTCAAAAAGGGCAAGTACGAGCTGGAAGGGGAGGGCAAGTCGCTTTCGCCCGAGCAGCATGCGCAGTACTTGGCCGATCTCGTGTCGCGCTATCCCGTCGTCTCGATAGAAGACGGCATGTCGGAAGACGATTTCGACGGCTGGCGCGCGCTCACCGAACTCGTTGGCGATCGATGCCAGCTGGTCGGCGACGATCTCTTCGTTACCAATATGCGCCGCCTCGAAATGGGCTTCGAGAAGGGCCTCGCCAACGCGGTCCTGATTAAGGTCAACCAGATCGGCAC
>DASPMA010000174.1:0-2353 GCA_035627335.1 Binatia bacterium | reverse complement strand
GCGGCGCGCATTTCGGAACTGGCGAACCGCTTCCTGATAATTCTGCGCGTTCAAGGCCGCGACGCCCGCCTGGTAGGCGGCCGTGGGGTCTTCGCGCGCTGCCGGACTGTTATTCGGGGCAGACGAACTCATGCCCCCGCCGCCGCCTCCATCGGCCATCGCGGCGGGCGCGGCGGCACATGCCAGAGCCAATGCGACCAAGGTCAACCTGAGTGTCATGGGGCATCCTCCCGTGAGGCTGGCCAAGCTTAGCCTAACGGAAGCAGGGCCCGCGCGCACGATTTTGTGACGCTGCTGCGCGGGCCCCGCCTTGCCTTCGCCGCGGTCCCCCTGGAAGTAGGGCGATCCCGAGGGCAGGATACCCAAGCATGAAGGTTCGCCGCCTCGTACTCGTCACCCTCGGCGCGCTCGTGATTTTTGCCTGCGCGCCTGTAGAAACACCCGCTGCGGAGGGCCCTGTGAGGATCACCCTGACGCGCTCGATGTGCTTTGGCTTCTGCCCTGCTTATCGTGTGACAATCAGCAACGACGGCGAGGTTGCCTATGTCGGCGAGCGCTTTGTGAACGTCGTTGGCGAACGCCGCGCCAGCATTCCGCGCGCCGATGTGGAGCGCTTGCTGCGCCGTTTTGAGGAGGTTGGCTTCGATCAGCTGCGCGACGCATACCGCGCCCAGGTGAGCGACTTGCCCACCTATACGATCACACTCGAGCGCAACGGCCGGACTAAGACCGTGGTGGATTATGGCGGCATCAGCGCGGGCATGCCGCGCGCCGTGCGTGACCTCCAAGATGAGATCGACCGCGTCGCCAACACCGATCAGTGGGTGCTCCGAAATGGCCAGCCGGTGCGCGGCGAACCGGAACGTTAAGGACGCCTTTCAGGCTAGCGGCCGGTCACTGGCCGGGCGTAAAACGCTAACCAGGTGAGGGTGGGGATGATCAGAATACTGGGCGTGGCCGCGATATGCGGTCTGACGTTCGCGATGGCGACGCCTGCCGCGGCGCAGAACCTGTCGCTGCGGGCGCCCGCCTGGGCGCAGGCGCTGCTCGCCGCTGACGTGACTCCGACCACCGGGGGGCGCCCATTGATCGTGGCCGAAGACGTGCCGCTTTCCGTGCGCCTGACCATCGCGCCAACGCGCGGCGGAGTCGCGCGCGTGATCCGCTACGATCTGAGCGGCGATGCGGGCTCGCTTCACGTGCGCCGCTTCACCGGCCATCCCTCTACCGGCTGGTGGCTTTGGGGCGGGGATGCGCCGCGCGTTACGGAAGTCGCCCCCGCCCAGCGCATCGAAATCGCCAATCTGGCGCGCGCCGCGTCTGGCGTCGCGGGACAAGTTGGGGGCGGGACAGAGACCTGCGCGGCGGGAGAGCAAGCTTATCTTGAAATCGCCGTCGAGGGCCGCGCCGCTTCACTCTCGCGCGCGTGCGTTGCGAACACGGACGTGGGCGGGCGTCTCGCCTTGCGTTTGTCCGAGCTTGCCGGCTCGCGCACCGAGGAAGAGCTGGCGGCCGCCGCGGTCGCGGAAGTCATGGCGGCCGATCGTGCCTTCGCCGCCAAGGCGCAAGCCGATGGTATTCCCGCAGCGTTCGTTGAATATGCTGCCGAGGACGCGTTGATCGTCACCAGCCGCGAGATCGTCAGCGGCCGCGCAGGCGTGACGGCGAGCTACGCTGATTGGCCAGAGGGCGCCCGTCTCGAATGGGCGCCTGAGACGGGCCGCGTTTCCGCGCGCGGCGACATGGCGTGGACTTGGGGCAATTCTGTCTACACCGCGCCCGACGGGACGCGCTCGAACGGCCGCTATGTTTCCGTCTGGACGCGAGATTACGAAGGCAACTGGCGCTACGCCTTCGATGCGCCGATTCGCTAGAGGGTCAGCCCGCGAACCCGCCCTCAGCCAAGAACTGCAATTCCGCCGGCGTGCTCTTGCGCCCTAGCACGGCGTTGCGATGCGGGAAGCGTCCGAAGCGAGCAATGATGTCGCGATGCAGGATCGCGTACTTCGTGAACTCCGCATCGCGCAGTGCTTCGGTCAGCGTCACGCAACGTTCCTGCAGAACCAGATCCTCAGCGTGCTCGAGCGGCAGGTAGAAGAACACGCGCAGAAAACTGTCGGTCGCCGCATCGAAACGCCGCTCGATCGCGCGCAGCGCGACGCCTTGCGCCAACAGGTCGGTCGCGTAAGCGTGCGGGCTGCCGCGATAGATGTTGCGCGGAAATTGGTCGAGCAGGAGGGCAAGCGCCAATGCGCCTTCCGCGTCCAGCTCCCAGTGCGCCAGCTCGCCGCGAGCGGCGGCGTGGTGCTCTTGTTCGAAGGCCCGGCAACGCCCGTCGAACGCCTCGTTCTTC
>DASPMA010000173.1:0-6627 GCA_035627335.1 Binatia bacterium | reverse complement strand
GGATTGGCACATCTTCGCGCCCGCTCTCCTGGCGGGCGGCGTCACCATCGGCGGCTCGCTCGTTATCGTCAGCCGCCTGCGGCGTCTTTTCGACAGCTTCACCACCGGCGAGCCGTTCCGCCGCGAAAATGCAATCCACCTGCGCACCATCTGGATCACCATGGTCGTGATTGAACTGTCGCGTTACGCCCTGCTGACGGTCACCGGGATCCTGCTCGGCGTATTCGGCGCGCCGGACTCGGCAACGAGCGCATCCTTCTCCATCGACAGCGAAAATTTCTCGAGTTGGATGTCGATACTCATCCTTATCGTTCTCGCCGAAGTCTTCCGCGAAGGCGCTCGCCTCAAGGAAGAGCAGGAGCTGACGATCTGATGGCGATCCGCGTCACTCTCGATCGCATCCTGCTCGAACGGCGCATGTCGCTGACCGAGCTCAGCGACAAAGTCGGCGTGACGCTGGCGAACCTGTCGATCCTGAAAACCGGCAAAGCCAAAGCCATCCGCTTCTCCACCCTAAACGCGCTCTGTCGCGTTCTCGATTGCCAGCCTGGCGAACTTTTGAGCTATGAGCCGAGCGAGAACGACGCCGAGCTAGAACGTGTCGACCAGGCCGTCGAGTAACTGCGCTAGTGCGGCGGCGGCATGATGGCGGCTTGTCCATCCAAGAAACGAACTTCCAACGCCGGCGCTTCGGGCGCGCCTTCGGCGAAGAGTTCGTAGACCACGCTGCCATCCGCGGCTTGACGACTCTCGATCACGCGTTCGGGCAAGAATCCATTCGGCGCCGTGGCGACGACGTCGCGAACGGCCGCGGGCGCGTCGCCCCAAGCAATGTCGCGCTGTATCTCGACCACACGCCAGCCCCCCTCCGGCCCCATCAGGTCGAATTCGTACTCCTCGCCATTGGCCATGCCCGTAACTTCATATTCACCCCCACCGTTCGCGGCGCCCGCCGTGATGATCACGCCGGGCATCGCCGCTTGAACGACCGCTGCGATGGCTGGATCGACCGGCGAGGCCGCGTCCGCTGGCGGCGCATCCGCCGCCTTATCGGCCGGTTGGGTGCAGGCGGTCAGCGCAATTACCAGAGCGGACACGTAGCGTTTCATCATCCTCCCTCAACGCAAAATGTACGGCGCAAGCGTGATCGCGCCAATGAGTGCTGCGCCGATCACGCTGACCAGCACGGCGCCCGCCGCAATGTCCTTCGAACGCTGCACCGAGACGTGGAATTCCGGCTGCACGACATCGCACAGATGCTCGAACGCAGTGTTGACCGTCTCCGCGATCCATACGAGCGCCATCGCCGTGATCAGCCAGCGCCAATCCTCCGCGCTCACGCGCAGGGCGAAGCCGAGCGCCACAACCGCAATCGTCGCCAGCAGGTGCAGCCACGCATTGTGCTGCGTGCGGAGCATGTAGACGAAGCCCTCGAAGGCGTAAGTGAAGCTCTTCAGCCGCGCGATGACGGAGAAGCGCGCGGCCACGGGCCTACCCCGCCGCCTTTGCTTGCATCTCGAACAACCGCCCGCAGCCAAGCTTCGCCAGCCGCATCAGCTCGGCGAATTCTTCGTCCGTGAACGGGCGCTGCTCGCCGGTGGCCTGCACTTCGATCATGCGCCCATCGCCGGCGAGGACAAAGTTCGCATCGACTTCAGCAGAAGAATCTTCTGCGTAGTCCAGATCTAGCACGGGCGTTCCGCCGAACACGCCACATGAAATAGCCGCAACTTGGCCCACGATCGGGCTCGCCTTCAGCTCCTTCTCGTCAACCAGATACTTGCACGCGCGCGCCAGCGCGACCCAGGCGCCGGTGATCGCCGCCGTGCGCGTGCCGCCATCGGCTTGGATCACGTCGCAGTCGAGCGTGATGGTGCGATCGCCCAGCACTTTGAGATCGACCACCGAGCGCAGCGAGCGCCCGATCAAGCGCTGAATCTCCTGCGTGCGCCCCGATTGCTTGCCCTGTGCCGCTTCGCGCCGTCCGCGCGTGTGCGTGGCGCGCGGGAGCATGCCGTATTCGCCCGTCACCCAGCCCCGGCCCTGGCCTTTCAGCCATCCCGGCACGCCTTGCTCGACGCTGGCTGCGCAAAGCACATGCGTCTGCCCGAATTTCGCAAGACACGACCCTTCGGCGTAGCGCGAGACCTGTGTCTCCAGCGAAATGTCACGCAACTGATCGGGCGCTCGGCCGGATGGACGCATTGTGTGCTCCTTGATTGCGCGGCATGGCCGATCCCGCCGCTCGCGTAAAGCTCACGCGCAACGCAGCGTCATGGTGCGCGCACGGCGGTCGACGCGGATGTACGCACAGCGCGCCAGCGCGGCGCGCCCTAGCGCAACCGATGGCGGCGGAGGATCGGCGTTTCCCGTGACGACGATGGTCTCTTCCTCGTCCGCGCCAAGCAGCGGCGCATTCGTCCGCGCCATGGCAGGCGCCAGCGCGAGACCTTCGACCGTCAAGCTGGTCGTCACCGGTTGCATCATCGTGCGCAGGCCGAGGATCAGATGCACTTCTGCAAGTTCGCCGCTGGCCGGAATTGCGCCGTCGGCGTCGAACAGCCGCGTGGCCGGCCGGTTGAACACGGTTTCTTGCGCGCCGGTGTTGATCAAGATCTCGAGCGCATGGCCGCCGACATTGGCCTGCCCGCGCCATGCATCGGGATCTTCGAGAGGAAAAACGATGTCGCGCGCGCCGGGCGGTTCGGCGCCAAGCACGACGGTGACTACGTCATGCGGCAATGCGCCCGGCCCGATCAATCCGTCGGCGCGAGACGTGACGGGCAAAGGGAAGATGCCTGCGAAGGCGCGCGACACCTCGCCTCCAAACTCGATCCGCGGCCGTGCGATGCGGCCGGCGACAGTGACGTCGCTGCCGTCGACGCCGACGCGGATGCCCACGAACGGTACACGGCGCAGGCGCAGGCGCTCCGACGCCGCGTTCGAAACGGCGACATAATCCGCCATGCGCAGATCCACTTCGAACCGCACCGGACGGTCATTAATAGTCGCCTCGATGATCGGGTTGCCCTGTCGCGCGTTGAGCGTGATGCTGGACTGCGCCCATGCCGCACCGCCCCAGGCCAGCGAAAGCGCCGCCACGATCAAACCAAGCCGCATGATGGTCCTCCCCGCCGCTACTCGTCTGGCGATAGAGGCGGAATGAGGGCAGCGTCCGCTCCAGAGAATGCCAGCGGGCAAAGCTTCGCTACCTAGAGGGCCCCATGGCGCAGCCCCCCGCCTCCGATCTGTCGACGCTCGACGCGCGTGCGCGGGGAATTTTCCGCGAGATTGTCGAGGCGTACCTGACGACTGGCGAACCGGTCGGCTCGCGCACGCTCTCTAGGCTCGGCGGCGTCGGGCTTTCAGCCGCGTCCATCCGCAACACGATGGCCGACCTCGTTTCGCTCGGTCTCCTCCAGGCGCCGCACGCCATGGCTGGCCGGATGCCCACGCAGGCAGGCCTCCGTTTCTTCGTCGACAGCCTGCTGCAGCTGGGCGATGTGCCGGAGGAAGAAAAGCGTGAGATCGACGCGCGCATCGCCAGCGCCGGCACAAATCCGCAGGACGTGCTCGGCGCCGCTTCCGAATTGCTTTCAGGCCTCGCCGGCGGCGCGGGCCTTGTCGTCACGCCAGAGCGCGACGCGCCGGTGCGCCACGCGGAGATCGTGTCGATCGGACCGGCCCAGGCTCTTCTGGTGCTGGTGTTTGAAGACAATCAGATCGAGAACCGCATCCTCAACACGACGCCGGATTTGCCCCAGAGCGTGCTGATCGAGGCGGCGAACTACCTGAACGCCCGCTTCAAGGGCCGCACGCTCGGCGAGGCGCGCGCCGCCGCAACCGAAGCGCTAGCGCAAGATCGTGCGGCGCTGGACGAGGCCACCGCAAAGCTTGTCGAGAGCGGGCTTGTGGAATGGTCCGGTGAAGACCCGACACACGGCCGCTCGCTCATCGTCCGCGGCCGCGGGAACCTGCTGAAAGACCAGCAAGCCATCGCGGATCTCGAACGCGCTCAACGCTTGTTCGACGATTTGGAAAAGACCCGCGAACTGATCCAGGTGCTGGATTTGGCCAAGGCCGGAGACGCGGTCCGCGTCTTCATCGGCTCGGAAAACCCGCTTTTTTCGCTCTCGGGCTCCAGTTTGATCGTCGCGCCCTATATGAACGCCGAACGGCGGGTGGTCGGCGCGCTCGGCGTGATCGGCCCTACCCGTCTCAATTATGCCCGTGTAATTCCGGTCGTGGATTACACCGCCCGGGTCGTCAGCCGTGTGCTGGACGGCCGCGGGCATGACCGTTGAGGGAACGAAGGAAAATGACGGACGAAAGCAACGCCCAACCGCAAGCGCCGGAGAGCGCCGCATCGGATGTCGCCGCGCTCGAAGCCGAACTTGCCAAGGCGCGCGATGAAATGTTGCGCGCATTGGCTGAAGTCGAGAACACGCGCCGCCGAGCGGAGCGCACCGCACAGGAAGCCCGCGCCTACGCCATCGACCGCTTCGCGGCCGATCTCCTGTCTGTCGCTGATACGCTCGGCCGCGCTTTGGCCGCGGCTCCGCGTGATGATGTGGATGAAGGCTTCCGCAATCTACTCACAGGCGTGGAATTGACCGAGCGCGCGATGCTCGACGCTTTCGCGCGCCACGGCCTTAAACGGGTCGGCGCCATCGGCGATCAGTTCGATCCCAACCTGCACCAGGCCGTTGCGCAGGCGCCTTCGGATCAGCCCGCGGGCAGGATCGGCGAGGTGATGCAGCCGGGCTACGTGCTGAACGAGCGGACCCTGCGTCCCGCCATGGTGATGGTCTCGCTCGGACCCGCTGCGAACGCGCCGCCAGCTGAGCCGAAAAACGTCGACATCAAAGTCTGACGGTAACGAGCTATCCGCTTCCCGCGCGCCGCCCTGCGGCTTTGCGGCGCGCGGGCCAGATTTGGCCCGAATTCCGCTTTGCGCCTAACATGAATGATCGGTAACCATGGCGACGAGCAGCGTTGGTCGTGCTTGAAGCGATGCGTTTGCGGATCGGAGGGGACTATGCGGGGAAAATTGCTTTTTAGCGCTGCGACGGCGGCCATGTTGATGCTTGCGCCAGGCGCGATCGCTCAGGACGGCGACCAGCCCGGCGACAACACAACGACCGCCCAGTTCAGCGGCGCGGCTGTTGAGGGCGAAATCGGCGCTGGCGGCGACGTCGACTGGTACCGGATGCGCGTCGAGCAGGGTCAGCGCTACAGCTTCACACTCGATGGCGTCCCCGGCGCGGACGGCGCTGCGCTCGATCCGATGCTCGGCATCTACGATGCGGAAGGAAATCAGCTCGCCTTCAACGACGACGCCAACATGTCGCTGAACGCTGCGTTGCGCTTCACCCCGCAGCAAAGCGGCGACGTTTTCGTCGAAGCGCGCGCCTTCGCGGAAGACGGCGTCGGGCGCTATCGCCTTGCAGCGACCTCCGGGCCGATCCCGGCCGACGATGTCGGCAACGATGCGAGCACACGCGCGCGCATCACGGCGGGACGCGAAGTCAGCGGAAACATCGAGTACGAAGGCGACACCGATTGGTATCGCTTCAACGCCCGTACCGGTCAGCGCTATCAGATCACGCTCAACGGCGCCGAAGGCGCGGACGGCGCGCTCGGTGATCCGCTGCTGCGCGTGCTCGATCGCGACGGCAACGAACTCGCCATGAGCGACGACAGCGAGTCGGGCCTCAACTCGGCGCTTGAGTTCATTCCCCAGCAGTCCGGCGAAATCTTCATCGAGGCGCGCGGTTATGGCGACGGCTATACGGGCGGCTACGCCCTCAACGTCGCTGCGTCGCGCGCGCCGACCGACAACATCTCCGCCGAACGCAATACGCGTGGCCGGATCGGTGTCGGCGGCAGCGTGGATGGCTCGCTCGACTTTGCCGGGGACAAAGACTGGTATCGCGTGCGGCTTGAAGGGGGCCAATCCTACCGTTTCACGCTGAACAGTTCCGGCGACAGCGCGCTGGGCGATCCATTCGTGCGCGTGCATGGGTCCGATGGCGCGGAATTGGCGGCCGACGATGACGGCGGCGACGGGCTCAACTCGTATCTCGAATTCACCGCGCCCACGACCGGAAACTATTACGTCGAAGCCGGCGCATTCGCCGACGGCGGCACAGGAAGCTACACGCTCGCTGCGCGCGCCGGCGAAGTGCCGGGCGATTCCTCCACCGACGTTTCGCTGAGCGCCGAAGGCGACTGGCGTCAGGGCGTGCTTTCCCCCGCTGGCGACCGCGACTGGTACCGCATCGAGCTGACCGAAGGCCAATCGATCCGCGTTGGCGTGGAAAGCACGCAAACGCCGGACGCGCTCGGCGATCCCTTCCTCGTGCTCTACGCGCCCGACGGTTCGGAAATCGCCCGCGACGATGACGGCGGCGAAGGCCTCAACGCCTTCATCGAATATCAGGCGACGCAAACCGGCGCGTACTACATCGAAGCGCGCGGCTTCAGCGAAGACGCAGCCGGCGCCTACGCGGTGAGCGTGCTGGGCGGCGAAATCGGCTCGTCGGTCGACAACGCCGATTATCTCAGCCCGAACAGCGAAGGCCGCATCAGCACGATCGGCGCTGAGGGGGACGCGGACTGGTTCAT
>DASPMA010000172.1:0-2923 GCA_035627335.1 Binatia bacterium | reverse complement strand
CGCTCTATTTAAAGAGCCACTCTTACGGCGAATACGTCTTCGACTGGGGCTGGGCCGAGGCCTACCAGCGCGCCGGCGGGCGCTATTATCCCAAGCTGCAATGCGCCGTGCCGTTCACCCCTGTGCCGGGCCGCCGCATTTTCGCGCGCGAACCGGCGGTGGAAGCGGCGCTCGCGCAGGGCGCCATCGGTCTGGCGCAGCGCGCGGGCGCTTCATCCGTGCACGCGACCTTCGCGAGCGCCGAGCAGTGCGCGCGCCTTGAGCCGCTGGGATACATGACGCGCGCGGGCCTCCAGTATCACTGGTTCAACCGCGATTACGGTTCATTCGCCGATTTCCTCGCCGATCTTTCCTCGCAAAAGCGCAAGACCATCCGCCGCGAACGCGCGCGTGCGTGCGAAGCCGTAACGATCAAGCGACTTGCGGGAAGCGAGATCAAGAAGCGCGACTGGGATTTCTTCTTCCGCTGCTACATGGACACGGGCTCCCGCAAATGGGGCTCGCCCTATCTCAACCGCGCGTTCTTCGCGCTGCTCGGCGAGCGCATGGCGGAACGCTGCGTGCTGTTCGTGGCCGAGCAGGATGGCCGACCGATCGCATCGGCGCTGAACCTCGTCGGCGGCGAGGCGCTCTATGGACGCTATTGGGGGCGCATTGTCGACGTCCCGTTCGTGCACTTTGAGCTGTGCTATTACCAGGCGATCGAGCTGGCGATCGAACTCAAGCTGCCGCGCGTGGAAGCTGGCGCCCAAGGCGAGCACAAGCTCGCACGGGGTTATGTGCCGGCGGCGACATACTCAGCCCACTGGATCGCGCATCCGGGGCTGCGCCAGGCGGTGAAGCGCTATCTTGAAGCAGAAACGCCCGCTATCGCCGAAGAGGCGGAAATTCTCACCGAGCACGCGCCGTTCAAGAAGGGCGAGTGAGCGCAGCGGTCGTTTTCTGGCGGACGAGAAAGTAGATCGGCACGCCGCTGCCAAACAACACGGCGCCCCACACAAGTGCTTCGGCGCCGGAGCCGAGAATCGCAAAGATCGAATACAGTCCCGCGAGTAGCGCAACACCGGCCCAGCCGCGCGCAGAGCGCCACGACTGCCGCAGCTCCGCGATGGCGCAGAGGAGATACGGCAAAAGCGTCCCCAGCGTGCTCAGTATTATAAGGAACGTGAACGCGCCGATGAGGCCACGCGAATAGTTGGTGACTAGCAGCACCGAGGCGATGGCGGACGTGAGCAGCAAGGAGACAAAAGGCGCGCCGCCTTTATCGGTGACGCCGAGGATGCGCGGCGCCAGGCGGTCGAGTGCGGCAGCCATTGGGAGTTGGGCGCCGCAGAAGATGAGGCCGTTCGCGGCGCCCGCGGTGGAGAGCAGCGCGCCGGCGGCGATGATCCATGGCCCCCAGGCGCCGAACGCGCGCGCGGCTTCAGCGAAGGGCGAAGTTGATTCAGCGAGAACGTTCGCCGGCACGAGCGACATCACGGCCGCGGTGGCGGCCAGATAAATGGCGGCGACCGTCAGCGTGCCGATCACAACGGCGCGAGGGATAATGCGCGCGGCGTCCTTGCAGGCGCTGGCGGGGATAGTGCCTGCTTCGAGCCCGACGAACGCCCACATCGTCAATAGAGCTGTGGCGGCGATGGCGGGCAGGATCGGCGCGCCCTGCGGATTGAACGCCGGCAAATACTCGGGCCGTCCGGCGAACACGCCGAGCGCGATGACCGCGAGCAGCGGCGCGATTTTCAGGACTGTCAGCGCGAGCTGCAGGATGCTGGATTCCCTGAGACCGCGGATGTTGATCAGTGTCAGCGTCCAGATGAGCGCCAGCGCGGAGAGCGCTTGCCCGACCGGATTGTCGTTCAGCGCCGGGATGAACACGGTGAGATAGCCGGCGAAGGCGACGGCGACGGCGGCGATGCCGGTCCAGTAGCTCGCCCAATAACCCCACACATTGGCGAAGCCGAGCAGATCTCCGAACGCGTCATGCACGAAGGCGTAGGGCCCGCCGGTGCGCGTTGTGCGCGCGGCAAGGCGCGCGAGCGTGAGCGCCACGAGGATGGAGCCGGCGCCGGTGACGAGCCAGCCGCCGAAGCTGAGGAGCCCGTATGGCGCCAGCACGCTCGGCAGCAGAAACACGCCCGAGCCGATCATGCAGCCGACGGTGAGCGACCAGCACGACCAGAAGCCGAGGGGTTTGCTCGTTTCGGACATCTCACCGTTGCTTCGTGTTTTTCGTGAACGTCTTTGTGTCTTTGTGTTTAAACACGAAGGCACAAAGAATGCACTAAGTGCACAAAGATGCCGGTGTCCACATTAGCGCCGGCGCTTGCCATTGCGTTTCTTGCTGCGATCGTCTCGGCCTCGGCCCTGTTTGCCCATACGCGACTTGCGCCAGCCCGGCAGCGGCGGTTCGGGATCGCTGAGGACATAGAAGACGAGGCCGCCGCTGATGGGGGTCGCTTCTTCCAGCCGCACTTCGACGCGCATGCCGAGCGGGTATCGCTGGCCGGTGTGTTCGCCGACGAGCGCGTGCGCGGTTTCGTCGTGGATCCAGCGTTCGTTGCCGAGCGTGGAGATGGGCGCCAGGCCGTCGGCCTGGGTTTCGTCGAGGCGAATGAAGAGACCGAAGCGCGTCACGCCGGTGACGCGGCCCTCGAACTCGGCGCCGATGCGGTCTGCGAGGAAGGCGCTGATGTAGCGCGCCGTCGCGTCGCGCTCGGCGGCCATGGATTTGCGCTCCATTTCGCTGATGTGCTCGGCGGTTTCGGCGTAGCGCGATTCTTCGGCGTCGCTCGCGCCATCATCGCCCAGCTTCAGCGCGCGGATGAGGGCGCGGTGGATGGTGACGTCGGCGTAGCGGCGGATGGGCGAGGTGAAGTGCGAATAGCGCGCGAGGTTGAGGCCGAAATGGCCGATATTGTCGGGC
>DASPMA010000171.1:0-6663 GCA_035627335.1 Binatia bacterium | reverse complement strand
CCGGCGCTCCAGATCAGCCACGCTTTCCGCTTCCGCGCTTGCCCTTCGCCTTT
This sequence comes from Binatia bacterium, assembly GCA_035627335.1. Taxonomy (GTDB): domain Bacteria; phylum Pseudomonadota; class Alphaproteobacteria; order Caulobacterales; family Aquidulcibacteraceae; genus Vitreimonas. The sequence goes on along the minus strand of DASPMA010000171.1, from coordinate 6,610 downwards.
TTCTTCGACGCAGCCTTCTTTGCCGGGCGTTTGCCGCGCGGCGCACGCACAGCGGGTTCGGGCGCTGAAACGCGGCTCGGCACGCTCTGCACGAACTCGCGCGAGAACGCAGCGATGTCCTCGCGCACGCGGGGCGCAATCATATGGCCCATGCCCGCGAGCATGTAGACGGCCTCGACGGGCACGAGCGCGGCGATGGTGCGCCCGTAGCGGTCGAATCCGATCACCGCATTGTCGACCTGCGCGGTTTCCAGCGCTTCGGCGAAATTGGCGCGCGCTTCGGAGGTTGAGTACACGCGCGCCTTGCGACTAGGACGCGCCGCCGCTTTGCGGCGAAGTTCTTTCACGGATTTCATTACAAATGTTCGCTCAGCTTTTGTCGGCCAGCTGGCCAGGGTCTAATCGATCGGTGGCTCAGTCGATACGTGGAAACCGAGCGCGAGTGGATCCGCCGATGCGATAGCAGTTGCAAGCGCGCGCCCATCGGCGCATGCGCTTGGAACATACTATGCAGTTCAGGGAACCCGCTTGGGCTCGGTGACCCGCCATGGCGGCGTCGCGTCAATGTCCCTCGGCGCGACACCGTACATGTTGTACAATTTAATCGTAAAACGTGACGCGAAAGCGGCGCCGCGCCAGCGATTGCAGTACGAACTGCAGAAGACGGGTGCGCGCGCCCTCTTCGCCGGGTTCCCTTTTGAAGTTGCGGATCACAACGCGGCGGTGGATAGCGCTCTACCGTCATTGAGAGTTCAAATGTTGTACATGATGCGGAGCTACGCTGTGGACTAGCGCGGTAAGTCTGCGATCGAGTGGAACGCGTTAGTCGGCAGCGACCGCCGGCCGTCGCACGATCGAACAGCGCGGCGAGCGGGAAACCCCAGCCATATGTGCCTCGACAGACGTTTCCGCCCGCCAAATAGCAGGTGGGCCGGATCTGACGATCCGGCCCGTGCTGCGGTGGCGCCTGGGCGGGGGGAGTAGGTCGGCGCCGGTCTGAGAACGCCCTTCAGGCGAAAACGATCCGTCGGTTTCCTAACTTTTTTGCAATCCGCTGAATCTTCGCAAAAGGCCGTCACAAGCCCATGAAAACACTGGCGAAGCCTCTTTCGGCCGACCAGCCGTGAAGCAGCCAGCCAGTCTGTTCATTCGTCCTCGGCGCGACGTCCTGCCCCTCATGCAAGGCGAGGCCATAAACCCAGGACGTGGATGGGGCCACGATAACGGGCGCATGTGCAACCTGGCCTACCGCCATGCGGTGATGATGCCCGCACAGGATGCGCGTCACCTGTGGATGATGACGGATGACGGATGCGAACAGCTCAGCATTCTGCAGGCCGATTTTGTCGAAGAGCACATCGTGCGTTGGGAATGGCGGATGGTGCAGCGCCACGATTGTCGGCTTTTCGGGCCGTTGCGCCAGCGCACCGTCGAGCCAGCGCGCCAGGTCAACCGTGAACAGGCCGTGCGTCTCGCCGGGGACGATCTGATCCACGCAGACGATGCGCACGGGGAAATCGTCGATCACAAACGATAAGGGCCCGGCGGCCGGCAGATAGGTGTGTCCCGGCATCGCCGCACGGATTTGCTGGCGATCGTCATGATTGCCGGGCAGCACGTAAATCGGCGCCGCGGCGTCTGTTATTGCTCGTGCGAACAATGCGTATTCGTCGGCCCGCTCGTCATTGGCGAGATCGCCGGATATCAGGATCACATTCGCCTGGTACTCACGAGCCTGCCGCAAGGCGCGGCTGAGCTGCCGCACGGAAGCGCCGTCGTCATCCGCTCGGATGTGCGTATCTGAAATCTGCGCAAGGATGAACTGGGCGCTCATGCGCGCTTCTTCGCTTGGCGATGCACGGAAACCCTCCCCGCGCGCATACTGTGACCGCGGACACTGTTTTGTCTGTGCCCGCGGTCACACTGATTGCAGAAATTCGATGAACGTCAGTCGAGCGCCCGCGCGACCCGGAAGCCCACACTAGGGCTGCGGAGATTAGGTTGCGCAGGCTGACGCGCAGCTGCGCGAAGCGCAGGCGCCTGATCCGCATAGCCCCCGCCGCGATGAAGGCGGCGTGTGCATTCGTCGGATTGCACCGGCGCGCCGTCGATCGGCGCAAGCTGATAATTCGGCGCGTAGCAATCCTCCACCCACTCGGCGACGTTGCCGTGCATATCATGGAGGCCGAACGCGTTGGCGCCATGCGCTGCAACCGCCGTCGTGGCGCGAACGCGGTACGTCGCCTGCGTGGCCGTTACGCGCGCGCCAAAGGCGTAGGCTTCCACACCGCCTGCGCGGGCGGCGTATTCCCACTCGGATTCCGAGGCGAGCCGATACCGCTGACCCCCGGCGCGCCCGTTCAGCCAGTCGAGATAGGCTTGAGCGTCCTGCCACGAGACATTGACGACCGGACGATCGCCGCGGCCCTGTCCCCCATCGGAAGGCGAATAGCCGTTGCAGCCACCACCGGCGAGACACGCGTCCCACTGGGCAAAGGTGACTTCCGTCTTGCTAAGCGCGAACGGCGCGATGGAAACTTCGCGCGTCGGACCTTCGTCAGCATCGCGGCCGGTTTCATTTGCTGGCGAGCCCATGGTGTAGAGGCCGCCTCCGAGCACAACCATTTCCGGACAGCCTTCGCAATCGCGGACGATATCACCAGCCTGATGTACAGGCGGCGCAACCGCGGACGCGGCTTGGCGGTACACGTCCGCCTCTTGCGGCTGCGGCGTCGTCGCCGCGCTGGCTTGGCTTTGATTGGTCGAGAGATCCTGGAAGGCGCGATACGCGGTCGGCGCCATGTAAATTGCGCCCGCGAGCGCGGCGACTGCGAGCGTCATAGTGCCCGTGCGGCGCGCGCCGCGCGCGAAGCGTTGGCGCTTGGAGAGAATCTCGAACGTCTGGACACGCTGCTCCATGTTGTCGAGCGGCTTCTGACCTTTGGACTGGAACGCCGCTTGCGGACTCGAGCGCGCCATCGAACGGAATTCAGCGGAGACGAGCGCGGTGCCGGACTCGGCCAGCTCTTGCAGCCGCGCCGCGACGTTCACGCCATGACCGAGCAGATCTTCGGTCGAGGTGACGACGACGTCGCCGACGTGGGCCCCGACGCGGATCGGCGGCTCGCCACGCGCGCGCTTGTCGAGAATCTCCTGAATGGCGCCGAGCGCCGAACCGGCGGAGGCGAACTCGAGCATGAAGCCGTCGCCGGCCGTGTTGAACAGGCGTCCGCCATGCTTGCGCGCGCATGCGTCGATGCGCGTGCGCAGGCCTTCGACCTTTCGCGCGGCGTTGCGCTGATCGCGCTCCGACATTGTAGAGAAGCCGACGATGTCGATCGAAACGATGGACGCCAGCCGGATTGTACGTTCTTCGCCCTGTTGCTCAGCCACGACCTTACGTCCCCACCCCGGGGCTCCCTCCCCGGAGCACCTTCAATGCTCCTCCTACTCGCCTGAATCAACGCTGAGCAGAAGCGCGCTCATGTTCTGGATGAAAGTTCCAGTCGAAATACCAGTGACGGGACGGTCCGTCGTGTAGGGCGAGGTGTCGGAGGCATCGCCAACGAGCGTTTGGGAATAGTCTCCTGACGCGGGAGTTGCAGAACCGTCGCCGATATAAGGGTTGCTGGTGGCCGAGAGCGGGGTCGGCCAATAGCCTTCGGCGTTGAGGCCAGAGATCAGTTCCTGCACGCGCGCCGCGGTTGGGCGCTGAACCGCGCCGGAGCCGCGATTCGAGTTCATGTCCGAGACCTCGATATTCTGCGTCGTGAAGAAGCGCGGCAGGCGAAAGTGAATTTGGGGTCGCAACGGCGACGATTCGAGCAGCGCGGCCGCAGGAAGATCCCTCAGCTGTCCGTAGCGTACGATCAGCGCGCCGACATCCAGGTTGCGCCATTGCGAGTAGTGCGTGATCGGATTGTCGGGATTGTAGTCCCAATAGTATTCGCCGTTAACGACGTTTGAGCCGCGCCGATGTACAATGCGCGCGCGGTTGCTCCCGATTTCCGTGAATGTCGGGTAGTGCCGGTTCGGCATGCGCACTTGCTCGTCGGCCAAGCGCACGGATTGAAGCCAAGCTATCGCATCCGGGACGCGCTCGATGAAACGCCGATCACCAGTCCATTCAAAGAAATTCAGCAGCTGCGCGGCGTTTATGTGGGTGGTGTGGGCTGTGAGCGCCTCCGGCTCATAGCTTCGCGCCGCTATGGGGCGCAACGTTTCCACGTGATGTTGCAGGCCCCAGCCCGCCTGCGGCGCAGGCTGTTGCGTGGCCAGGAAAACCCCCATCGCCCGCTGGATTGACGCCAGCGCGCGCTCGTCGCCAAGCGTTTGATACACCATCAGCAGGAACTTGATGTTTTCGCCGGCGACATCGTCGTTGAACGTGATGTGGCGCGCGTACTCCACCTCCCCTTCGACGCGCGGATAACGCTGCGGCCAACCGCCATTCGCAAACTGACTATCCAGCACGAAGCGGATCGCGCGCTCGAGCGGCGCACGCAGGCGAAAGGCGCGGCGTTCGAGATAAAGCCGCAGCAGGAATTGTGAGGCTTCCGACGTACCGGCATCATCGAACGTCGCGTTGCCGTAATAGTGGTGGAATTCTTCGAGACGCCAGCCGTTCTTGCCGATCGTCTCGTACCAGCGGCGCGTGGAGTCTTCGCCGGCGAAGTCGTGCAAATAATTCCAGCCGCCCGCCGGATGCTGCGCGGCGATGAGGCCGTCCGCGACGTCCATGGCCGCCCGGTAGTAGAACTCGTCGCGCGTGGCGTGGAAGCAGTCGAGATAGAGATGGCCGACCGTCGCCGTACCCGGCGGCTGAATCCAGATCATCGTCGGATACGCTTCCATCTCGCCCCAGCGGCGCGAGAAGTCCGGCAGGTAGCTCCAGACATAGCCGCCGCGATACGCCACGCGCTCACGCATGAAGCGCGTGGCGCGTTTCATCGCTTCGAGCGTGGCTTGGCGCTGCGGATTGTTACCGGTGTCAGGAGCCGGCTCAAAAAAAGAGGCGCAGCCGCCCGCCAGCGCCGCACTCGATGCCGCGCCCAGCAGCACACGCCGAGACGTGATCGGCTGATGCATGTCCGCGCTCCCCTTTCCCCGCTTTTCCAAAGCTATAGCGAGCCAAACCGAGCCCGCGAAGCTGCGAAAACGATCCGGCGACGTCAGATACCTCTTGCATATAACTGACCGGTCAGTTATATAGTATTCATGACCGCAGCCAAGCCCGAACCACGCTGGCGCCGCCGCGCCGAAGCGCGCCCTGAGGAAATCCTCGAAGCGGCGTTGGCCGAGTTCACCGAGCGCGGCTTCGAAGCGGCGCGGATGGAAGACATCGGGAAGCGGGCCGGCCTCTCTAAAGCGGGCGTCTATCTCTATTTCCCGAGCAAGATGGCGCTGTTGGAGGCGCTGATCGAAGCGCGCGTCTCACCGCTCGCAGCCCAAGCCCAAACGATGGCGAAGGCAGGTAGGGACGATCCGCTCGGCGCACTGAAACTGCTCGCGCGCATCGCAGCACACCGCATCGCCGATCCGAACATCTTCGCTGTCCCGCGTTTGGTGATCGGGCTCTCGGGCCGCTTTCCCCAGATCGCGGAATATTATCGCACCCATGTCGTCGAAAAGGCGCGCGGCGCGCTCGAGGCTCTTATCGAAGCGGCGATCGCCAAGAAGCAAATCCGGCCCGTCGACAAGGACGCCGTCGTGCGCGCCTTCATCGGGCCGATGTTCTTCGAGGCGATGTGGACGCATGTGCTGCGAGGCGAAAGCGCTCTCGCGAACCCCGAAAAACTGGTCGAACAGAACTTCGACATCCTGCTTGGCGGGCTGGAGCGGCGCGCATGAAGCGCATCATTGTCCTCGCGTTCGCACTTCTGCTGCTCGTCGGATGCGGAGAGCGCGGTGGCGACGCCATGCAAGGCTATGGCGAGGCCGACTACATCTACCTCTCCAGTCAGGACGCAGGAATCATTGGCGCACTCCTCGTCAGCGAAGGCGACGCCGTCGAGGCCGGCGCACAGGTTTTCCGCTTGGACACAGAGCGCCTCGGCTACGGCGCGCAAAGCGCGGAAGCGCAGCGCGCCGCGGCCGCGGCTGCAGTTCGCACCGCCCAAGCCGATGCGACTCTGGCGCAGCGCAATTACGCACGCGGCGCCCAACTCGCGCGTCAAGGCTTCTACCCGCGGGCCCGCCTCGATGCGGATCAGGCTGCCCGCGACGCAGCAAATGCTCGGCTAGCGCAAGCGCGGCGCGAAGCCGCCGCGATCGGCGCGGAAGCCGGCTTGGCTGAAGAGCGCGTGAGCGACCTCGCCGGCACGGCCCCTGCGGCCGGCACCATCGAACAAATCTTCCACCGCGCCGGCGAAGTCGTCGCACCCGGCCAGCCGATTGTCGCGCTCTTGCCGCCGCAGAACATGAAAGTGCGGTTCTTCGCGCCTGAGGAAATGCTGGCTCAATTGCCCGTTGGCGCGCGCGTGCTGGTGAGCTGCGACGGCTGCGTCGAACCCGTCGCCGCGCGCGTGAGCTTCGTCGCCCGCGAGCCTCAGTTCACCCCGCCTGTGATCTACTCGCTCGATCAGCGCGAGAAGCTCGTCTTCCTGGTCGA
>DASPMA010000170.1:0-6886 GCA_035627335.1 Binatia bacterium | reverse complement strand
CAGAACCCGCGCCGGCGAACGCTGCGGGGCGCGTGACCGACGCCTGCGCCTTTTCGTATGACACCGGCCATGACCGCCCTCGTTCTGTTCTCGGCCGGCCAGGATTCGGCGACTTGTCTCGCCTGGGCACTGGCCCGGTTTGAGCGAGTGGAGACGATCGGCTTTTTCTATGGACAGCGTCACGCAATAGAGCTGGAACAAAGGGCGCCCTTGCGGAAGGCGATCGCGGCGTTGAACCCTGCCTGGCGAACTCGCCTCGGCGACGACCTTGTTGTGGATATTTCCGGTTACGGCGCACTGGCGGAAAGCGCGCTCACCGCCGGCCGCGCCTTCGAGTTGGCCGAGAGCGGCCTGCCGAACACCTTTGTTCCCGGTCGCAATCTGGTTTTCCTCACGATCGCCGCTGCCCATGCCTACCGGCGGGGGATCGACGTGCTTGTTGGGGGCATGTGCGAGACGGATTTCTCCGGCTATCCAGACTGCCGGCGCGATACAATCGACGCTCAGGAACGCGCGCTGGCGCTCGGCCTCGAGAGGCCGATGCGGATCGAGACGCCGTTGATGCATCTCACCAAGAGACAGACCTGGGCGCTCGCGCACGAACTCGGCGGCGAGGCACTCGTGAACGCGATCATCGAAACCAGCCACACATGCTACGAAGGCAACCGTACGCATCGCCACGCCTGGGGCTATGGCTGCGGCGAATGCCCAGCGTGCGACCTGCGTGCGAAGGGTTGGGCGGAGTGGTCCCGACCATGACCTACGCCGTCAAAGAAACGTTCTTCACGCTGCAAGGCGAGGGCGCGCGAACCGGGCGCCCGGCAGTGTTCGTGCGCTTTGCCGGCTGCAATCTCTGGAGCGGACGCGAGCAGGATCGCGCCGATGCGATTTGCACATTCTGCGACACGCAGTTCGTCGGCACGGACGGCGATGGCGGCGGCAAGTTCGAAACGCCGGAAGTTTTAGCCGAAGCAGCGGCCGCGCTCTGGCCTGGCGGCGGTGCGCGCTACGTCGTGTGCACGGGCGGCGAGCCGCTGCTACAAGTCGATCCGCCGCTGATCGACGCCTTGCATGCAAAGGGCTTTGAAATCGCCATCGAGACCAACGGCACGATCGCTGCCCCGCCGGGCATCGATTGGATCTGCGTCAGCCCGAAGGCGGGCGCCGATTTCGTTCAGCGCAGCGGCAACGAGATCAAGCTTGTCTTCCCGCAACCCGGCGCCGAGCCCGAGCGCTTCACCGATTGCGCTTTCGACAACTTCTTTCTCCAGCCGATGGACAATCCGGCGCGCGAAGCGAACACACGCGCCGCCATCGACTACTGCCTGGCGCATCCACGCTGGCGGCTCAGCTTGCAGACGCACAAGATTATGGGCTTGCGCTGAAAACCAAACGGCCCCGCAGAGCGGGGCCGAATAGCTTGCGCCAGGGCGGGCGGGGCGAGAACGGGGATTCGGGGCCGTACCCGCCCTAGCGCTGCCGACTATCGTCCGGAGTGGGCGACGTAGGCGTCGGCGACTTTGTTTGCGAAGCGGAGGATCGCGCCGCGCGCCTCGCTCCAGGTGTGGGCGGGCGGCATGCCGTGGAATTCGGTAATGCTGCTGTTGTAGCGGCGGTGGTCGACCTCGGTCAGCACTTCGCCGTTCGCGCCGCGGATCACGCCGTGCAATTCGGCGCCGCCGATCGAGAACGAACGCATAAAGTCAAGGCTCGGCTCGTCGGAGAGCTGTTGCCATGTCGGGCGGTTGGGATCGGCATCGACGATCACGACTTCGATCGTGCCGCCGCCGTCGCCAACCGCGACGCCGCGACGCGCCAGCGCAGCCGCGATAGCCTGTTCGACCTCTTGGCGCAGGACATCGCCTTCACGTACGCCAAGTTCTTCGTTCAGCTCGGTTTCAAACTCGGGCGAGAACGAGACGGGCGCTACTGTGACGGCGCCTGCGCTTTGCGCGAAGGCCAGTGCGGCAAGAGCAGCGAGGGCCGAAGTCAGACGCATGACTTCCTCCGTTTTGTTTGACGGTAAGATGCATGACTTCGCCGTGCGAAGCCATTCACGATGTCGTCACCCGGAAGCCATTTTTCTAGTGGTCGCGATCGTCTTCTTCATCGTCGCCATCAGGGATGGCCGCGTCGATCACAGCGCCAGTTGTTCCGACGATGACCCCGGCCGTCGTTCCCACAATAGCGCCAGCCGTGCCCACGGCTGCGCCGACAAGACAGCCGGTCAGCGGCAACATCAGCAGAAGTGCCGCGAGCGCTTTCATCATGCGACCTCTCCCCGGAACCTCCGCAAGCTTTGCGCGCGCAAAGCGCGCGCGGCAAGCGTCGGCGGCAGTTACGCTGCGCGCATGTCGTCGAGGTCGATAGTTTCCATCGTGGCAGGGGCGTCGGTGGCGCGGCGGAAGGGGCCGGCATAGCCAGAGGCCACCCCACGCCGCCGGTCGGGGCCGCAGAAATCGTCGCTGCGAATGAACATTCGCGTGTCAGTGAGCGCGCTGGCGACGCGGTCAAACAGCAGGCGCGTGCTAATAGGCTTCTTGATGAAGCCGGTCACGCCGGCGTCCCGCGCCGCTGCTACCCGTGATGCTTCGGTGTGCGCCGTCAGCATCAGGATGGGTATGTAGGGATTGGGGCTTGCATTGTCTCGGCGCATCATACGCGTGAAAGCAAGCCCGTCGACCGGCTGCATCATCCAATCGACAATGACCAGATCGATGCTGCGCTCGCGCATCATTTCAAAGGCGCGCAAGGCGGTGTCGGCTTCGGTTATGTTCGTGAGACCGCCAGCTCTCAGCAGGCAGCGCACCAGCAGGCGCATCTGGTCATTGTCGTCGACCAACAGCACGTGAACGTCGCTTAGCGCGGTCATGCCTGCTTCCCCCGGGTTCAGAGCAAAACCCCAAGCGGCAAACAGACGGTAAATACGAGGCTCAGGAAAGCGTTGTCGCGTGCGGATTTCGTCCCGATGGGCCAGCCGTTCGGGAAACGTCAACGCTTCTGTTTACGGAGCGTCCACCAATACGATCTCGGCGTCAGAGTTCGCTTCCACCTTGATGCGCGTCTCGTCGCGAATGGCCGCGCCGTCACGGGCCGACAACGCTACGCCGTTCACACTCGCTTGGCCCTTGGCGACAGCGAGGTACGCATAGCGGCCTGCGTCGAGTGCGTATTCAACGCTCTGGCCGGGCGTCAGCGTCGCCGCGAGAACGCGCGCGTCCTGCCTGATCGGCAGCGCGCCATTCTGCTGATCGGCTTCGTATCCCGAGGCCAGCGTCACGAGCGCGCCCGCGCGATCCTGCTTAGGAAACTTCGCCGCGCCCCAATGCGGCGCGCCGCCATGCTGCTTCGGCAGGATCCAGATTTGATAGAGTGTGGTGGCTTCGTCCTCGAGATTGTATTCCGCGTGCGTAACCCCCGAACCCGCGCTCATCACCTGCACGTCGCCCGCTTCGGTGCGGCCACGATTGCCCATCGAATCCTGGTGCGTGATCGCGCCCGTGCGCACGTAGGTGATGATCTCCATGTCGGAGTGTGGATGGGGCGGAAAACCCGTCTTCGGCTGGATGGTGTCGTCGTTCCACACCCTCAGGGCGCCCCATTGCACCCGCTTTGGATCGCGATAGCCGGAGAAGGAGAAATGGTAACGCGCGGCCAGCCAATCGGCGTCGAACCTGCCCAGGCTGTCGAACGGACGTCTATCGATCATGGCTTGCCTCTTGCCCGCCAATGTGGCGCATGCGGCCCGCTGCGCAAGGCACAGGCGTTACACCGGACTTGACGCGGCCGCGCCGGGCGAGTGGAACTGCGCGCCGAGGGAGGCTTACCCATGAAATCACATTTTCTCGCCGTATGCGCGGTTCTGGCGCTAGCCGCTTGCGGCGGCGAAGCGTCTAAGGAAGAAGCGCCCGCCGCGCCGCAATCGCTGATGGAACAGATCCAGGCGCAGGCCCCGGAGCAACAGCTCGTCACCGCCTATCAACACCTCGCCGCCTACCAACAAGCGCATCCCGACTCACAGCCAGTCTGCCGCGCGGTGCGCGCTACGGAATCGCGCGGCGTCATTCCGGACGATGTGTCGCCAGATTCCGTCTACGCCGCCTACAAGGGCGCGGCCGTCTACTCGATCAATTGCGGCGAACTGCGCACCATGACGCGCATGGACCCGCGCGAACATTGGCTTGTCGTCTACGCGCCGGGGGCCGCTGAAGCGTCCATCGTCAACTGCGCGAGCGCAGGCGGGGACGATCTCTGCCCGCGTCAGGTGCCAAGAGCGACGGCGCCGGGCGCTACTCCCACGACGCCGACCACGCCCTAGCGCTCCCGTTCAAAGCGGGCGACGGCTTCGCCGTCCTCGCCGATCAGCGTTAGCATCTCGTCGTCGACCTGCGCGGCGCGCGCCCGGCTGAGGCTTTGCGCGAAGGCGCGCTCAATTTCCATCGCGGCGGGTTCGCAGGCGCGGCGCGTCATCCCGATGGAATTGAAACTCAATCCCGCTTCGCTGCGGTCGACTTGCGCGAACCATTGGTTGCAGCCCGTGAAGCCGCTGGCACGGCCTGCTTCGCGAAACTCGATCGTCGGGATGGCGGACGCTCCCGCTTCATGCACCATCGTCCAACTGGTCCCGGCGAGCGGGCGCGCATTGGGGCTGCTCTTCGCCGGCGGCGGCGCCGCGCAGGCGGCAAGCAGTAAGGCGAGGGCGAGCACACGCGTCATTCGGAGCGGTTGAACCTCCCAATAACGTGCTGGTCCGCATCCAGCAGCACCAACACGTCCTGGTCGTAATGCGCGTACCGGGCCGCCGCGAGCATTTCGAGGAAGCGCCGTTCAGTTCCTGCTTGCATCTGGGTTTGGCACGCCATGCGCGTGGTGCCGATATTGCCGAAATGCAGCGCTTCGCCGTCATGCGTTACGGACGTGAACCAGCGATTGCAGCCGGTGTAGCCCGATGCACGGTCCTCCGTGAACGCCATCGTCGCGCCGTGCGGATTTGCCTCTTCGTCGTCAACGCGCAGCCAACTCGTGCCAGCCAGGTAATTGCGCGCCGCCTCGGGCGCGGGTTGCGCCGTTGCGCACGCGGCCAGGAAGAGGAGCGAGAAAAGGACGCGCATAGGTGCTTTCAGACCGGATCGTGTGGAAACACCGACGCCGATGCGCCTGCGTCAGTGTAGTTCGCCTTGAGCGCCGGCAATGCCTGCTCGATCAGCGTCTGCGGCGTCCAGCCTTCAATCCGGCCGAGCGCACGCACGGGTCGCGGCTGGTTGAACAGGAACACTTCGTTGCCGCGGACCGCAAAGATCTGTCCGGTTGTCTCCTTCGCGCCATCGGCGCACAGCGCCACCGCCAGCTGCGCCACCTGATCGGCGCGCATGCCTTTCTTCATCCGCTCGACCCGCGCGGCGCTCGCCTCGTCCTTTACCGGAATGGAGGCGATCATCCGCGTCCATGCGAACGGCGCGATGATGTTGGAGCGCACATTCTTCTGCAGGTTCTCCATGGCGATGATTCTCGACAGACCCATCACTCCCAGCTTGGCCGCCGCATAATTGGCTTGGCCGATATTGCCGATCAGGCCTGAAGTGGACGTGAACAGCACGTAGCTGCCGTCCTGCTGCTCGCGGAAATGCTCGATCGAAGCGCGCGTGACGTTGAACGCGCCATGCAGGTGCACGTCGATCACCGCCTTCCAATCTTCCGGCGCCATCTTGTGGAACATTCCGTCCCGCAGGATGCCGGCGGGATTGATCACGGCATGCAGCCCGCCGAATTCCTTCTTCGCTTGCGCCATCATAGCGGCGACGGCGTCATACTCGCTGACACTGTCGGAGTTGGAGATCGCCGCGCCGCCCGCGGCGCGGATTTCCTTCGCGACCTCTTCGGCGGGCCCGGCCGAGCCCGCGTCCTCGCCTTTGAGCCCCCCGCCCAGATCGTTCACCAAAACGGCCGCGCCTTCGCGTCCGGCCAGCAACGCGCATTCCTTGCCAATGCCATTGCCGCCCCCGGTGACGATGACGACTTTGCCCTTCAGCACGCCCATCAGGCTTTCTCCACTTCTTGCGCGACGCTTACTGCCGATTGCGCCTCGGGGGGAAGGGCGGCCGGCTCAAAGCCATCGGCTTTTGCCAGTGCTGGGAAGAGCTTCATCCAGCCCGCCGATGCAACCACCGCGGCCGCACCGCCCAACGTCACGGCCAGCACCGGTCCGAAGATGCGCGCCATCAAGCCAGCTTCGAAGTCGCCGAGTTCGTTCGAGGCCGAGATGAACACAAAGCTCACTGCCGCCACGCGACCGCGCATTTCGTCAGGCGTGTTCAGCTGAATCAGGGTCTGACGCACATAGACCGAGATCATGTCGACGCCGCCCGCGAACGCCAGCGCCAGCGCCGTCAACCACAGCCATTGCGAGAGGCCGAACACGATCGTTGCGAGCCCGAAGGCGATGGTCGCGCCGAACATCCAGAACCCGACGCGCGCTCGCAGCGGCTTGACGGCAAGCCACAGCGCCACCGATGCGGCGCCCACGCCCATCGCCGAGCGCAGGATGCCAAGCTCGCTCGGTCCCGCGTGCAGAATATCGCGCGCAAACACCGGCAACAAAGCCACCGCGCCCGCGAGCAGCACTACGACAAGGTCGAGCGAGATCGCGCCGAGCACCACTTTCTGTTTCCACACGAAGCGCAATCCGTCGGCGATCAGGCCCAGAGTCCGCGCGTCTTCCACCGGCTGCTGCTTCGGCGCCTTCAGCGTCAACATCAGCGCGCCGGCGACCAGGAGAAGAATGAACGTCGCCGAATAAGGCACGACTGGCCCAAACGCATAGATTAAGCCGCCCACAGCTGGGCCGATGATCAGCGAAGACTGAAACGCCAGCGACGACCACGCGATG
>DASPMA010000169.1:0-4072 GCA_035627335.1 Binatia bacterium | reverse complement strand
CCTCGGCGCGGGCGATGCATGCCGGCCGGATCGTCTGTCGCGGCAAGCGGCGGTTCTGGACAATATGCCTAATGTTGGCGCGGTAGGGTGCGGCACGGAAAATCGGGACGCCCGCACGGGCGATCTGCTCTCGCACAAGGTCACCCAGCTGACGGGGCCCGCCGCGCGAATGGTGCTGACTCGCAATCCGTTTCACCACGGCGAAATCATGTTCCGCCGCTCGCTGTACGACGCCGTCGGGGGCTATCGCGACTTTTTCGTTTATGCGCAGGACCGCGACCTTATCTGCCGCCTCAGCCAGCGCGCTGACTTTTACGTCATCCAAGATGTGCTCTACACGCGTTACGCGCGGCTCGCCGGTTCGGTCTCCGCCTCGCCTGAGAAGCTGCTCCTGCAGCGCCGCCTGTCCGACTTCGCGGTGTACTGCCACGCGCAGCGTCTCGCCGGACGGCCCGATCCGCTCGATCAATACGGTCCGGCCGCCGCGTTGATGCAGCCGCCATCGCCGCGCTTGGCGCGTGAGCTGCGCGCGATCGGCCTGGGCGCCTTGAAGCGCGGCAATCTGCCAATGGCGCGGACTTTCCTAACCTACGCGCAGCAGCAGACGCCGCATCCCCTGTCTCTACTGGGCTCACTCGCCGTGGATATTGTCACGCGCCTGGGCGTACATCGAAAACCGCGCCTGATGGAGCGCCCGCTGGGAGCGGACGGACGCTGAATTCAGTTCGATCGCGACCGTGCCGGCGCCAAACGATTGACGTAGCCGGCCGAGCCTTCGAGCGAGATTATCTTCGCCGGAATGCCGCCGACAACGGCCTTGGGCGGAACGTCCTTTGTGACCACCGCGTTCGCGCCGACGACCGCATCGTCCCCGATTATGACGCGCCCGATTACCTTGCAGCCCGCCGCCAAAAAGACGCGATCGCCGAGGATTGGCGAGCCGGCGTTGGCGCCGCGGTTGGATTGGCCGAGCATGGCGCCGTGTGTGACATTGCAATTGGCGCCGATGACGGCGTCCCCGTTGATCATCACTCCGCCGAAGCGGTTGATGAACAGGCCAGGCCCGATGACAGTGTATTCGGGGATGGCGATGCCATACTTGTAGCGGCAGCGCATCAGCATCCATTTCGTGAAGGCATAGAGCGGAAATGCCCAGCGCTTCAGCTTGAAATAGCCGCAAGTGCGCATCCAGACGGTGTATTTGTAGCCTGGCGTAAAGAGAAAATGCCGCCAAAACGCCTTGACGCCGATTGCGCCGGCATAGCGATAGAGATCGGCCGATAAGAGCCACCTGAGATCACTGAAGGAGCGCGCGCAGCCAGCAGTGTGCGGACGCGCCATTTCGGCGGGCGCGGCGTCTTCGAGGTAAAGCGCTTCATCCGTCATCGCACCGCCATAGGTGTGTCGCTTTCAGAGCCGCCTGCAACCGAACCGCGCCAGTCACGTTGGTTCAACGAAGTCGCGCATGACGTTCAACGCTGCGTTCCACAAGGCGTTCCAGCGCATGCGCGGCGTGTTCGTGCGTGGAGTTCCGATGCGAATTTGCGTCATTGGCTTAAGGGGAATTCCTGACGTCATGGGCGGCATCGAAACGCATTGCCAAAACCTTTATCCGCGGCTCGCACGCCTCGACGACGATCTCGAAATCACGGTCTTGGGACGCACGGGATATGCGCCAAGCGGCGAGTATGACGGCGTGCGCGTGCGCGCGCTGTGGGCGCCGCACCGAAAGGGAATCGAAACATTCGTTCACACTCCCTTGGCGCTGATCTACGCACGCCTGTTCATTCATCCGCATGTTGTGCATCTGCACGGCGTCGGCCCTGGATTGTTCGCGCCGCTATCGCGCTTGCTTGGCTTCCGTACGGTCGCGACCCATCATGCGGCAGACTATGAGCGGCCGAAGTGGGGACCGGTTGGGCGGCGCGTTCTCCTCGCGGGTGAACGCCTGTTGGCGGGCTTTGCCGACCAGATCGTCTGCGTGAACGACACCATCGCGCGCAAATTACGCAGCCGGTACCCCAGAACGAAAGCGCGTGCGCAAACCATACGCAACGGCGCGCCGGTTCGCCCATCGACGCGCAGCGCGGATCGCGACGTGTTCGAGCGCTACGGGCTGCAGCGCGGCGGATATATCCTCGCCGTGGGCCGGCTTGAGCCCACCAAGGGTTTTCACGACCTAATTGCGGCTTTCAGGCGAGCGCAGCCGCCGGGCAAAAAACTGGTGATCGTCGGCGGCGCGATCGGAGATGACAGGTACTGCCGGACGCTGCTGAGTCAGCGGAGCAACGACATCATTTTCACCGGCTTCCAGAAAACCGCGACGCTGCGCCTGCTCTATGAGAACGCGGCTCTGTTCGTGTTGCCGTCATCGCTCGAAGGCTCCCCGCTTGTCGTGTTCGAGGCGCTCGCGGCGGGGGCGCCGGTGGCCTTGAGCAATGCCGCCGCCAATGTCGAGATCGGGCTCGAACCCGATCTCTATTTTCCAGTCGGCAACGTCGATGCGTTGACGCTGGTGCTCTCCTATCCGGACTACGACGCCTATCGTTCGACGCGTGCGGCGGCGATATTAAAGGAAAACGATTGGGATGAGATCGCGCGAAAGCACCTGATCGTTTTCCGAAAAGCCGCGCCTGCAGCAGCGCGCGAAGACGACGCTGCTAGTGGGCGCCCGCACACTGCTGCGGCGCCGCAGCCCGAGCGATCGCCTGCCAATAGCGTTCAATGACCGCGTCAGGCGCATAGGCCGCGGCGCGCTCCGCCGCCCGCCTGCTGTAGCGGGCCCGTTGTTCGGGCTGAGCGAGAAAGCGCAACGCCGCCGCACACGCATTGGCGTCGTCCACCCGCGTCAGAATTCCGTACATCGCGGCGTGCATCGCTGATACTTCGACATTCGCATTATCCGCCAGTATCTCGGCCGGGCCCGCGCGGCAGTTCGTGGAGACACACGGCACTCCCAGAGCCATCGCCTCAGCAAGCGCGTTAGGGAAACCTTCGGCGTTCGACGTGGACACGAACATGTCCGCGCGGGCGACGATCGCGAATGGATTGGCCGAAAAACCGACGAAGTGCACGCGGTCGGCGATACCCAGCGACTTTGCGCGCGCCTGAAGCGCGGCGCGCTGCGGGCCATCCCCGAGGACCACGAGATGGTGTGGCAGACCGCTTCGGTGCAGCGCCTCGAGCTGCAGAACGACATTCTTGTTGGGGATCAGCCGATTGACGCTGACAATGAACGCCTTCGGGAGCGGCGCATCGGGTTCTTCCGCCCCCAAGGCGCATATGCGCGCCATATCGACCGGGTTTGGAATGACATCGATGCGGTCGGACGGCACGCCGCAGTCTTCTATCAAACCAAGCCGTACGCCCTCGGAAACGGCAAGCACGCGATCGGCGCGCCGATAGAGTTCGCGGGTCACGGCGCGCTTAACTTGCCCCACCGGACCGTCGCCAAAGTGACCGGCGGTCGCCACGCGCTCGCTGATGACGGTCCGATAGCCGCACATTCGGCCGGCCAGCACGTTGGCGCAGTTCGCACGGTTCAGGAAACTGACGGCAGCGTGCGGTTTGAAGCGGCGCATTTCCCTCGCGAGCTTGGCCACGCTCGAGACCATTTTGCGCTCGGCGGCAAGGGTGCGCATCGGCATGAAGTCCGGCGGCGTGTAGGCGTGCGGTTCCTCATCCAGGAGGACAATTTCGCTGTCGCAGTCGCGCAGCCGGTCCTCAAAGCCCTCAATCAGACGGCAGAACACGCGTTCGGCGCCGCCGCCGGCCAATGAGTTGATGATGAAGGCGATGCGCGTGCGCTCGCCCGGCGTCTGATCAATACGCACGGCGCCAGGAAATGGGAGCCGTATGCTGATCTGATTTCAGACGCAGCAGAATGAGCACCGTCTTGAAGATGATCTTGAGATCGAGCACGAGCGACCAGTTATCGACATATTCGACGTCGAAGCCGGTGCGGGCGCGCACACTGGCGGCGTCCGCGGCCAAGCCACGGCACCCCGAGACCTGCGCGAGCCCTGTGAGCCCCGGCCGGGCGCGCCGGCGGTGCGGATACCGCGAATCGATG
>DASPMA010000168.1:0-6076 GCA_035627335.1 Binatia bacterium | reverse complement strand
GACGAGCTACGCGCACGTCCTGAAAATTGCCGAAGCGATCGGCTGGATCGAGATCGGCATGGGGCCGAAGGGGCTCGCACTGACTCTGTCCGAGAATTTTGCACAGCACCTGCGTCCTCTGGTAGCAAATGTGCGCGGCGCGTTCGATCTCGACGCGGAGATGACTGCCGTCGATGCACATCTGGCGACAGACCGCCAGCTGGCGCGCGACGTGAAGCGCGAACCGGGCGTTCGCCTGCCAGGCGCTCTGGACGGCTTCGAAACCGCGATCCGCGCCGTGCTCGGACAACAAGTCACTGTGGTCGGCGCGCGCACGCTGACGCAGCGACTCGTCGAAGCCTTCGGTCAGCGCACCGCGGGTTTCCGAACCGCCAGCGGCGCGCAGCTCACGCACGTGTTCCCCGATGCAAGACAGCTCGCAAACGCAGGGGCCAAACTTATCGCCAAGATTGGCCTGCCGGCGAAGCGTGCGGAAACGCTGCACCGCCTAGCGGTCGCTTCGGCCGAAGGGCAGCTGCCGCTTGCGCGCGGAGCCGTTGCCGCAGGGCGCGCGGCGCTGGCAGACATTCCCGGCATCGGTCCTTGGACCATCGAATACGTCGCGATGCGCGCGCTCGGCGATCCCGACGCTTACCCCGCCACGGACATTGCCTTGATCAACGCACTGGGCCGCAAGGGGGACACGCTCGAACACTTGAAGCCCTGGCGCGCTTACGCCGCCATCCGGCTGTGGCGTCGCGGCGCCAAGAAAGGGGTCCGCAGATGATTTCCGCCATTCACCAAAGCCCCGTCGGCCGGCTCACCCTTATTTCGGACGGCAAGGCGCTTACGCACTGCGAGTTCGAGAACCCGCGCTATCCATTCGAGGACGCGCCGCGCGGCGAAGATGCAATTATCGCCAAAGCACGCACGCAACTCGACGCGTACTTCGCCGGTAAACTGCACGCCTTCGATCTGCCGCTCGCGCCCCAAGGCACCGAGTTCCAACAACGCGTCTGGAAGGCGCTGCTCAAGATCCCGTACGGCGCGACGCGTTCCTACGGCCAGCAGGCTCTCGCCATCGGTTCTCCAAAGGCCGTGCGCGCGGTCGGGTTGGCGAACGGGCGGAACCCGATCGCCATCATTATCCCTTGTCATCGCGTGATCGGCGCCAATGGCAGCCTCACGGGTTATGGCGGCGGCATGGCGCGCAAGCAGCTTTTGCTGGATCTGGAGCAGGGCGCTCCACAGCTTGGCTGCTGATTACCAAGGTTCAACCGTCTTGAGGCATCGCGCAGCCTGGCCGGCGGTGCTAATAGGCGCCTCATAGGCCTGAGAGCGGGACGGAGAACACATCGATGCGGAAGCTGTTGGCGGCTTGTGTTTGCGCTTTGACCTTGGCCGCGCCGGCGGTTGCGCCCGCGCAGCAGCGCGAAGGTTGGACCTACGCCTATGTTGAAGGCGTCGCCACGGCGACGCAGCGCAACGATGACGGGCGCGTCACCGCCACGCTCACCTGTCGCCCGCCGACCGGCGACATCGTTATCCACGACTACACGCTGGCGCGCCGCGGGCGTGGCTCCAGCACCGCCGCGGTGCGCATTGGCGCGATGCAAGTGAACGTGCCGATGAGTGTCGCGGGGCGCGGGCGCGAGCGCGCTGTTGTGATCAATCTGCCGCAGCGTCCGCCGATTCTCGCCGCTGTGCAGCCGACCGATCAGCTCTCGGTCACGGTTGGCAACGATACGCACACCTACATGGACGGCGCCCCCGCCCGGATGCGCGAAGTTGCTTACGCGTGCTGGGGGAGCTGAGGTTCCGCTGATCAGCCTGCTTGCGCCTTTCTAGCGCCGGCCCCACCATCCTCGCCACGGGGACTTGAGGACGCCGCTGGGGAGCGGTGCGGGGAGATGAGGGGCGTGTCATTTTCAAGCCGGCGGCTTCGCGCGCCTCGACCAGAGGCGGTGTGCGTCATCGTGCGCGCACAATCGCACCCCGATGCTGATGGAGAAGTCGCGTCGCTGCTTGCCGAACTCGCCGCGCGGGTGCGCGCGGACGAGCCCGAATGCCAATCCTACGTGGTCACCCGCACCATGGGGTCGAGCGAGCACTTTGCAGTGCATGCGCGTTTTTCCTCATGGGACGCATTCAACGCCCACGCCGAAACGCCGCATCTAGCGCGCGTGTTGCCGCGTCTGAGCCCTTTGCTGGCGACGCCCATTTCTATGGAATTGTTTCTGGAGTTCGCCCCTCTGGGGCGGACCATCCGCATTGACGATGCCCGGCGAAAAGTTGAGGCCGAGCGCCATCGCGAATGAAACGGCGCCCACCAAGGCCCGGGCCCAATCCGGAATATTCTCGGCGCGGATCGCCTCCACGGTGATGAAGGCCGCGAACAGCAGCATGCTGGCGCCGAAAACGAGACGCGTCTGCAAATCGTCCGAACGCGCGCGCCAGAACACCCAGTGCGCGAAGCACAGCACGGCGGGGATGAGGAAGCCCAGCGTGTCGCGCGTCAGCAACGCGGGACCAGCGCCGCTGCGCGCGGCCCAGTAGTCGGTCATCCACAGCAGGGTCGCCGTGGCCATCACGCCAAGTGCGGCAAGCGTCAACAAATTGATGGCGGCGACGCGCATCGGTCTAGCGCCCAGGTGCGCGCGCGAGCCGATGATCAGCGCGGCCATCAGCCACGCGGCGCTATGCACGCCAGTTTCAACGAAGCCGACGGGCTGCAGCAACAGCGCGCCTTCACTGAAGACGAGTCGCACCAACAAGCTGGCTGCGGATACTGCGAGGCCGATCACCAGCAACTCCAATAAGGCGGAGAGCTTGAGAGCGTCGTGCCGCGCCGCGAGGAAGGCCGCGCCGCCTAGCAGAGCCGCGGGCGCGCACAGCCCGGACGCAACCAGCAGCCACGCCGGCCAGCCCGGCGCTTCGGACAGCACCATCTCGGCGGAAATCGCTGAAAAAGGGAGGGCTAGCAGTGCAGCCCCGCCGGCGAAGGCGCGCCACGTGCCTTCCGGGAAGCGCGCGTTCAGCGCCGACATGCCCAGGGCCGCCAGCGCAAACGCGAACGAAGCAAGCGGCGGCGGGAGCGCCAACACAATCGCCGCGATGACCGCGCCGAAGCCTGCGAGCGCCAGCATCCAGAGCGAAAAACGCAACGCATGCAGGCCGCGCTCGCGGCGCAGCGCCGACGATGCAATCACGCAGCCAAGCACCGCTGCCAGCGCGAGAAGCGCGCCAGCGGCGGCATAGGGATGGGCCAGTCCGTGTTGCGCAGTATTCAGCGCAAGGATGGCGCCCAAGGCGCCGAACGCGCCGGTTCCCGCGATGGCTACGCCGCGCGCACCAAGATGCGGCACGCGAATCGCGGCGATCCCGAGGAAGAGCGCTCCGGCCCAGGTTGTTGCCGGCGTGAACCAGATGGCTGCGCTTGGTTGACCGCTCAGCACAAAAAGGCCGATCACCGCCGCGCCGAAGGCGGCGAGGTGCATGGTTTCCAGTCGCAGGCTCATTGCGCCGACGATGGCGGCCAGGGCGACGATAACTCCGAATGCCGCGCCCGCCGGGCCAATCATCCCGGTCTGACTGGCCAGCGCGAGCGCAGCGGCGCTCATCGCCAGCGCCAAGGCGGCGCCTGGCGTCGCGCGGCGCAGATGCGCGTGCAGCAGGCCCGCTGCACCGGCAAATCCCGCGCATATGGAATAGCTCACCGGATCGGCGTGCGCGGCGCCCAATGCAAAGCCCAGCGAGGCCCACGCGGCCGCTGTCGATATCGACGCCCAAGCCGCGACGCTCCACACCGGGCGAAGCGCAATCACCATCATCGCCGCCGCAATGGCGAGCCCCGAGGCGACGATGATCGGGGGGTCGGCGCGGAAGAAAAAGCCAAGCGCGGGCGCCGTCGCCAGCATGCCGAGCACCAAGCCGCGCAGCGTCTCCGGCGAGAGCACGACGCGCGCAAGCGGGCCGCCCTCGCTGAGTTCGACTGCCCGATCTGCGCCTGGCGTTCGCCAGGTGCGCGCCGCGCGCTCGCGCGGACCCTCATCCTCGGCCTGCGCGCCAGGCGATGACGCGTCGATCGGCACGACCAATCCAGACCGAACGCGGCGCACCGTCTGTTGCGCAGGCGCCCTAGCGCCCACCGCATGACGCAGCTCAGCGACTTCGCTGCGCACCGCCTTCAGTTGACGCCACAGGTAGACAAGCGCCGCGGCGGCGCCGATCGCGTAGACGGCGAAGAGGATCGTGAGGAGTAGCCCCATACGAGCGGTTAAGTAGCGGAGTGAGCCTCCAAAGACAGCCCAAAACCGGCCTGCGGCGGGCAGCCATGCGAACCTGTTGCCCTCTTACGTCACGTCGCGGGTGGATTGTTTCCTATTCCACCGCCTTGCGGAGGAACTTTTGCGTCTGCGCCATCCCGGCCGGGTAAGCTTCGGCTCCGGCAAAATTGGTAATGTTCGTCCAATTGTCCCGGACAGCTTCGGCCGAAGCCGTCCGGCCCAGGTACGCGCCATCACTTTCCACGATCTGCGCGGCCGCGAATACGCCGGCCCCGGCAGCAAGGATCGCGCCGTTCGGCGCGTCTCGGGAGGCGAGATACACGACGCCCGGCGTCACCTGCTCGGGCGCAAACTTCGTCAGCATTTCCGGCGGCATCAGATTGTCGGTCATGCGCGTCGCCGCGACCGGAGAGATCGCGTTTATCCGAATGTCGTTCTTGCCGCCCTCGAGCTTGAGCGTGTTCATCAGCCCGACCAGCGATAGCTTGGCCGCGCCGTAATTGCTTTGGCCGAAATTGCCGTAGAGCCCTGTGGATGACGTGGTGACGACGATGCGGCCGTAATTTTGCGCGCGCATGATGTCCCAGATTGCCTTGAGCGGCTTCACCGCGCCCATAAGGTGCACGTCGACCACCGCCGCGAAATCCGCGAGATCCATTTTCGAGAAGGTCTTGTCGCGAAGAATGCCGGCGTTGGCGATCAGCACATCAATCCGCCCCCATTTGGACATCGTGCGCTCGACCATCGCGGCGACGCCCGCATCGTTGGTGACCGAGGCGCCATCGGCGATAGCCTCGCCGCCAGCAGCGACGATTTCCGTAACGACGGCATCAGCGGCAACCGACGATCCGCCAGATCCGTCCAGCGCGCCGCCGAGATCGTTGACGACCACCTTCGCGCCCCGCCGGGCGAACTCGAGCGCGTGGCTTCGGCCCAGGCCGCCGCCGGCGCCGGTGACAATGACGACTTGTTCGTCAAAGCGAATATCGGACATGGCTTCCCACCCAAGGCTCAAGGCGCGCACTGATGTGGCCCCAGCCGCGCGCCGTCAAGCGCGCCTCAGGCGCGTTTGCGCGGCTTCGGCGCGTGGCCTCTTCTGCGGCGCTCGGCGTGAAGCTTGTCGGCGCTCTGCTCAACCTCTTCGAGAATGGCTTCGAGTTCTTCGTCGCTCAGGTGCTCGATGCCGATGAATTTGTTGTCGGAATCGCTGGTGCGGATGATCTCGTCGAGCTTGGCCTGGATGGCGGCGTTGTCGCGGTTCTGTGTGTTTTGAATCAGAAAAACCATCAGGAACGTCACGATCGTCGTCGATGTGTTGATGACGAGCTGCCAAGTATCTGAGAAGCCGAACAACGGCCCGGTCACTGCCCAAGCCACAACGAATGCGCAGCACGCGATAAAAATGGCCGGACGGCCCGTAATCTTCGACACTGCCGAGGCGAACTGCGTAAAAGCGCGCGTAAATAGTCCCATTCGCTCCTAACGGAACATGGATCGCGGGGTTCCGTCAGACTCCCGCGGAATGGAGCTGGCTGCCCAGTTTGTCGGCGCGTTTGCGCAAGGTCCCGCAATACTTCCGCAACGCGCGCCGGGCGCGCATCGCATTAGTCGCATGGCCCGCCAACGATGGCTCGGCTTCCAGCCGCTCGATCAGCAACAGTGCGTCGCGCTCAAGCCCGAGCAGGTGCCCGAGCGTCTCGCTTTGTTTGCGCCGACGTCGGCGCGGCCAAGCGCCCTCCATCAGCGTCACGGCGTAGAACCTGTCCTTCTCGCGCTTGCGCCATTCGTGGCGAAGGGATTTTTCCGCAGCA
>DASPMA010000167.1:0-6450 GCA_035627335.1 Binatia bacterium | reverse complement strand
GAGCGCGCCAAGAATTCACGCGCGCCTTCGCCGAGGCCGATCGGCCACATCTGGATCACTTCGCGCGCATCCAACGAACCGGCGACTTGGCCGTTGAGCTGAAGTCCCATGCGCGTGCCGCGATTGGCGCCCGCGCCCGCTTCGGCCCAGTACAGGCGGCCGTTCGCCGTCAGCGCGCCCTGACCCGACTGCGCAGCGATCTGGGTGAAGCGGATCGCGCGCTCTGAAGCAACGACGGCGCCGACGATGCGCACATTGGAAAGCGCGACCGGCTCCGGGAAGCTCGCCGGCACATCGAAGCGCACCGACGGCAACGAGATGTCGAACGCCGCTGGCTCGTTCGGCGCGGCGCGCATGATCGCCGAGACGTCGCGCACGTGAATCTCGCCGCCGATGCGCGTACGGTCGCCGGCGAACGCGATCTCATCGATGATGAGTTCATCGCTGGCGATGTCATAGCGGCCGTGTACGCGACCGCCCTCCAGCGAAAACTCGCCGCCCGCCATTTCCGCCGAACCGCGCCCGAAAACAGCTTCGCCTTCGAACAGCGTCACGCCGCGTTCGCGGTCCATGCCAATCGAAACAGTTGCATTCATCGGCGCATCGAGCCCCGCGAACGGCCCGAGCGCGGCAGGGGAGAAGAGCGCGCGCGGGCGCGCGTCCTGCGCGCCGAACTCAACCACCGCGCTTTGGAAGCGCGTATCCGTCGTGATGCGCAGCGACGCCGGCGCAGTCAGCCCCTCAGCGCCTTCGAGGCGCGCATTCGCTGCAAGCTCAAGATTGCGGCCGCGGCGTGCGAGTTGAAGGTTGGCCGCATCAGCGGTCCACCGGCCGCCGCCGCCTTCGTCGATGATCGTCAGCGCGGCATTTCTGACGCTGAGGCCGCGCAAACCCCCGCCCGGGCCAACGGGCCGGAACGCCGCTTCCATGCCGTCAAGCAGTCTCGCGACGCGCTGCTCCAACGTCTCATTCTGTGGGCGCGATGGAATGACGATGTCTGCAGGCGAGCCTTCCGGACCGAACGCGATGTGCATCGCACCATCCGGTTTACGCGTTACCGTCATGGCGCCGCCGGAAAACTCCGCACGCGCGACCGAAATGCGCCCGATCATCAGCGGCAGCACGCCAAGTTCGATGCGCGCTTCGTCCGAGCGCGAGAGCACGCCTCCCTGGCCGTCTTCTACCGTCACGCCGACGGCGCGCAGTTCAAGCGCGTTGCCGCGCCGGCTCCAGGCCAGCTCGACCCGCTCAATGCCAACGGGGCGCCCTGAGCGCGCTTCGCTCAGCTCGGCCTCGACGTGATCGCGAATGGAGTTGAGTTCGATTGGCCCTTGGCTCAGCCGCCACCATGCGACGCCGATCCCGATCGCGAACGCCGCAACCAGGCCCAACAAGATCTCGACCGCAATGAGCGTCGAGCGGCGTATCATCGCCCAACCTCCGCCGCCCCGCGGGCCTGTCTAGCGTAAATCCCTGATTTGACGCAAAGCATTGCGCCAGCGCGCATACAGCGCGCCCCGGCCATGCGGCCGCCGGCCCGGAGGCTCGACATGGCAAAGACGCTCAAACCTGGCGACCCCGCACCCCCGTTCGATCTTCCGACGGCCGGGGGCGGGCGCGTCAGCTTGGCAAGCCTCAAGGGCAAGCGCGCCGTCCTGTACTTCTATCCGAAGGACGACACGCCGGGTTGTACCCAAGAAGCACTAAGCTTCACTGAAAAGGCGAAAGCGTTCGCGGCTGCGAAGACAGCCATCGTCGGCGTCTCGCGCGACAGCGTCGCCAAGCACGATAAGTTCGCGGCGAAACATGGGCTGGAGCTGACTTTGGCCTCGGACGAGGACGGCGAGGTCTGCAACCGGTACGGCGTCTGGGTCGAGAAAACCCTTTACGGCCGCAAGTTCATGGGCGTCGAACGCGCGACCTTCCTGATCGACTCAAAGGGCCGCATCGAGCACGTCTGGCGCAAGGTCCGCGTACCAGGACATGTGGAAGAAGTTCTGAAAATGGTTAAGGCGCAAAGCGCAAAATAAGCCTGTTTTACTTTGTCCCCACTAGTTTTGGCCCGGTTCTCGCGTAATCACCGTTAAGAAGCCTGAAATTCCTGTAAACGGCGGCGTCGCGCTGTTGCAATTCGGGAGGGTTTCAGGTTTTGATGAACTCGGCGGGGCTAAGCGGTATTTTGTTTAGGTTAGCGGCGGTGGGCGGACGATGAGCCAGTTCGGATCGCGAGCACGGGCGTTTTTCGACCGTGTTTTCCCTGAGCGTCAGATCTACCACCGGAGCGGTGGCACGGTCCGCTACGTCTCTCTTTCGCCCGGCAAGCAGGCGCTGCTTGCGATGGGCGCGATCGGCCTGGCCGGCTGGTGCGTCTATGCGACCGCGAACACCCTGCTCGAAGGCCCCCAAGCCACTGCTTCCAACGCCGAAATCGAGCGCGAACGCGCCAAATACGACCGCTGGCTGAACGAATCCCGCGCCCAGGCCGCGGCCGCGCAGGCCCAGCTCGAAGAGCGGACCCGCCAGTTCGACCAAGCCACCGCCGAATTCGAAAGCCGCCACGAAGTGCTGCGCTCCCTGCTGGAATATGCCGGCGGCACGACCATGCAGCTGGCGGCTTCCCGCCCAATCGAGCGCGACGGCGCTCGCATCATCATGGCCGCCTCGATTGACGAGGCCGAGCCGCGCCAGTCCCGCGCCATCACCTCCGAGCCCTACCAAGTCACGACTGTCGGCTTCCGCGCCCGCGGCGAGCGGCTCGAAGCGGACCAAGAGCGCACCCTGGCCGAACTGGAAGATTCCGTCGCCGAACGCAGCGAGCAGGTTCGCGGCGTACTGCGACTGACCGGCGTGCCGATGTCCACCTTGACGGGTCCGGAAGCGGACGCCGCCGGCGGCCCGCTGGTCCCGCAAGACTTCGTCGCCTACCTGCGCGACAGCGGCCTTAACCCCGCCTTCTCCCATCGCGTCGCCCAAGTGGCCGCCCGCATCGGCGAATCCCGCCGCCTAACCAACGTCGCCAGTTCCACGCCGCTGGCCACACCCGTCGCGGTCGACTATCGCGAGACGTCGGGCTTCGGCAGCCGGGTCGATCCGTTCACGGGCCGTCCGGCGTTCCATTCGGGCCTCGACATGGCGGCCTTCGAACGCGCGCCGGTCGTTGCCACTTCGCCGGGCGTCGTATCATTCGCGGGCACACGGTCAGGTTACGGCTATACCGTCGAGATCGACCACGGTCATGGCTTCAAGACGCGCTACGGCCACTTACGTGACATTCAAGTGCAGCGCGGGGATCGCGTTGCGATCGGCCAACGTATAGGCTCGATGGGATCGACGGGGCGGAGCACCGCGACCCACCTTCACTACGAAGTGTGGTTCCGCGGCAGAGCAGTGGACCCGGTCAATTTTCTAAGGGCAGGACGGCATGTTCACGAACAAGGGTAGTCACAGACCAACGGATACGAACTTGCCAGCTCTCCCAGAACCTACGCAACGCAGAACCAGCACCCCGCGCAGCGGGATCGCCTCGATCATCGCCAATGGCGTGAAGATCACCGGCACGATCGACGCTGACGGCGCCGAATTGCAAGTCGACGGCGAGATCGAAGGCAATGTGCGCGGCGGTTCGCTGACCGTTGGCGACACCGGCATGGTCAAGGGCGACGTCGTCTCCGAAAGCGTGACCGTGCACGGCCGCGTCGAAGGTTCGGTGCGCGCGCGCAAAGTCATGCTGGCGCGCAATGCCCACGTGCTCGGCGACATCGTTCACCAATCGCTCTCCGTCGAGATGGGAGCGGTGTTCGAAGGCCAATGCCGCTATCTGCAGGATCCGCTTTCGCAGTCGGGCCCCGGCGCGCCGGCGCAACCGCAAATCGTGGCGGCGCCAGAGCGTTCCGCGTTCGGCGGCGGCAATTCGGTGTTTGGCGAACCTTCGAACGACGACCGCATGGTGTCGGGCGTCATCGTGACGGGCGCTTCGAACTGATTTCAACCCCGTTTGAGTTTTGAAAGGCCCGGCGACAGCCGGGCCTTTTGCGTTGCGCTAGTGCGTGCTCACTTGCTCCGTTCCACGCTTCGCTTCCGAACTCAGGTCGATCGGCTCAGGCGCAATCGTTTCGATCCAATCGGCGAATACGTCGACGAACTTCTTCAGCAGCTCGCGCGTGGACTCCTTCAATATCTCCCCGCCTTCGCCGAAGAGCTGCGATGCGGGGCCGAGGTAGATTTCCGGCTGTCCGAGCGTCGGCATGTTCAGATAGGCCAGCATCTGCCGCAAATGATGATTGGCGCCGAAGCCGCCGATTTGGCCGATTGAAACTGAGATGATCGCCGCAGGCTTGTTGAGGAGCGCGCCTTTGCCGTACGGGCGCGAGGCGACGTCGATCGCGTTCTTCAGCACGCCGGGGACCGAACGGTTGTATTCGGGCGTCGCGAAGAGAACGGCGTCGCAGCGGGCGATTTCCTTGCGAAAGGCGGTCCAGAGTTCCGGCGGCGTATCGTCATCGGCGTCTTCATTATAAGGCGGCAGATCGCCGATCTGCAGGAACTCGAACTTCAAATGCGGGCGCGCGAGGCCGGCCACCGCTTTCGCCGCTTTCCGGTTGAAACTCTCCCTGCGCAAACTCCCCACAAGCACCGCAACGGTGCGATCAACGGCCATGATGGGCTCCTTCTCGCGAGCCAACGCTTTGCCCTTGCCTCTGTTTCACTGTGGCGGCGTGAGATCGGCCGCTCGTGTATAGATGATGCGCATGAACGGGCGCCAGGCGCCGCCCTCTTCGGTCTCGGAGCTTATGACCAGCCGGCCCGTATCCATGGCCCAGGTCGAACGCATCCGCCGCGCCGTCCCGTCGGCGCTGTGGTGTGTGTGCGCCGGGAAAATGTAAGCGCCGTTTTCGATACGCACCGCGCCATTGCTTCGCCCGCCGTCGTTTGAGGCATAGGCGAACACGATCTCTCCGGATACTTCATCGAGATGATAAGTGGTTTCGCCGGAATATGTTGTCGGCCGCACGGCATGCGTGTCGACGACATGATCGCCGAGCGTTTGGAAGCAGCGCTCGTCGCGGATGTTCGGCTGGTTCTCGAACTCGCCGCGCCAGCAGCCGATCAACGGCGCGAAGGCGACGGCGGCTGATTGCTCGCGCGCCGGCGCGGCGCAGGCCGTGAGCGCCAGCGCGAGAGCAAAAGCGCGGATCACAACGCGCCCAGGATGAGGCCGATCAAGGTGAATTGCAGCGTGTGATAGCCGCCATTGATGAGAAAGAGCGGCAGGTTCTTGCGCTCGAACAGATAGTTCATGCCGAAACTCGCCGCGACCCAGCAGAGACCCGCCGTCAGGCCATAGAGCGCGCCAGTCATCGCATCGACCTCGCTGCCGAGAAAGACGGCGAAGGAAGCGCTCGCGATCAGCGCCAGCACGAAGGAGCCGCCGAAAATGAGCGGCATGTTGCCGTTCTTGATCTGCTCGTCGGTGACGCCGGCGGCGGTCTGCCATTGCTTGGCGAAGAGCGCCGAGTACCAAAGCCCGCCCAGAATGAATGAGCTTGCCGCCGCGGCGAA
This sequence comes from Binatia bacterium, assembly GCA_035627335.1. Classification (GTDB taxonomy): domain Bacteria; phylum Pseudomonadota; class Alphaproteobacteria; order Caulobacterales; family Aquidulcibacteraceae; genus Vitreimonas. The sequence continues at coordinate 891 of DASPMA010000167.1, read as the reverse complement.
GACCGCCAGCCAGTTGATGTCCATGTTCTCCTCCCGTCTCAACGCTGGTTTGAAGACCCGCGCTCCTTTACGCAGCTTGTTTCGCCGCCCGTTCCAACAACTCGAAATGCGCGCGAAGCTGCGCGACGGCGCGGTCGAAGTAAGCGACGTCGCGATGCGTGCGGGCTTGCATCACGCCGCCTTCCATCGCCGTCAGCACGAATTGCGCGAGGGCGCGCTTATCGGTGTTTGCGGGCAAGCGCCCGCCGGCCGCATGGAGGCAGCGCTCGATCGCGCCGGTCCAGTTCTCGAAATTCTTGGCGAGCAGTTCGCGCACTTGCGGATCGGGCTCGTGCAGTTCGAGCGCGAGCGAGCCGATGGGGCAGCCATAGGTGCAATCGCTTTCCACCATCATAGTGCGATAGGCTAGGAGCAGCGCGAAAATCTTCTCGATCGGATCATCAACTTGGCCCCATGCCGGCTCGAGCAGCATTTGCTCGATACCGTCGCGATAGGCTTCCAGCACGCCGATCAGCACGTCCTGCTTGGACGGAAACACGTGATAGAGGCTGCCGGAATTGAGCTGTGTGCGGCTCAAGAGGTCGGCGATCGAGGTCGAATTGTAGCCCTTGAGCCAGAACAGCTCCATGGCGGCGTGGACGATCTTCTCGCGGGTCGTGGTCATTCGCTTTCCACCTCAGGCACGTTAGCGGCCGTCCCAGTCGATAGGTCCGCGTTCAACGCGCTCCTCCAGCTTCTCCAGCGTGAAAGCGTTGCCGCGGTCAAAGAAGGCATAGAGCTGATCGAAACCAGGCTCGTCGCGATAGCCGGTCATCGTCACGCGAACGCGCGTGTGGCTGACGTCGATTGGCTCCAACTCGATCGCCGTTCTCAGCTGGCGCGCGAGGTCCT
>DASPMA010000166.1:0-2256 GCA_035627335.1 Binatia bacterium | reverse complement strand
TTCGTGCGCAACATGCCCAGATCGGTGCCGCAATGCGGCTCCGTCAGATTCATTGTGCCGGTCCACTCGCCCGTCACCAGCTTCGGCAAGTAAGTCTTCTTCTGCTCGTCGCTGCCGTGATGATGGATCGCTTCGTACGCGCCGTGGCTGAGGCCCGGATACATCGTGAACGCCATGTTCGCGCTGCAGCACATCTCGCTCCACGCCAGCGCCACCACATGCGGCAGGCCTTGCCCGCCATACGCCGGATCGCTCGACAGCGCCGGCCAACCGCCTTCAATGTATTTCGCGTACGCTTCCTTGAAGCCGGGCGGCGTCTTCACCGAGCCATCGTCTGCGCGCTTGCAGCCGTGCTCATCGCCCACCTTGTTCAGCGGCGCCAGCACGCCCTCGCAAAACTTCGCGCCCTCCTCCAGCACCTGATCGATCAGATCCATCGGCGCATCGGCAAACGACGGCAGGTTCGAATAGCGCTCGATGTCGAGCACATCCTTCAGGAGGAATCTGTATTCTCTCAACGGCGCTTTGTACGACGGCATCGTCGGCTCCTGAAACCGGTCAGTAGTCAATAGTGAGTGGTCAGTCGGCGGGCTCGCGCCCTACTGACTATTCCCTACTGACTACTCACTCAATGAGCGTCTTCGAGACGCTTCTTGGCTTCCGCCTCGAATGCGCGCGCGTTGGCGATGGCGGCCGGCGGCGCGGGCTTGGCCAGGAACTCTTCCAGCTTGGAAATCGAATCCGTCAGCGTTTCGATCGCCGCGTCGATGTCCTCGCGCTGGGCTTCGAGCGCGATAACGCGCTGCTTGTACTTCTTGAGCGCTGTCTGCGCCTGAGCCCGCTGGTCGACTTTATAGAGGTCGAGGATTTCCTTGATCTCGATCAAGGAGAGTCCCACGCGCTTGCCGCGCAGGATCAACTGCAGCCGCGCGCGGTCGCGATGGGAATAGACCCGGTTCATGCCGTCGCGACGCGGCGTCAGAAGACCCTTGTCTTCGTAGAAGCGCAGCGCGCGGGGCGTCACCTCGAATTCTCGGGCGAGCTGGGAAATTGTGTATGTGCGGTCGATGGGCGTCACGGGAACCTCCCTGGGAGCCTCCCACCTTAGGCTTACGTTGACGCTCGCGTCAACGTAAGTTGACGCTGCCGTCATTAATATTGGCTAACAAGTCAGCCCCGAAATCTGCCGGCGTCCGGCAGCCATTGAGCGCCATAGTCAGATCGAGTTCGGCGAGGAGGTATTCCATCACCGCGCCGACGCCCTGCTCACCGTCGAGCGCCAAGCCATAGACGTAGGGCCGGCCGATGCAGACTGCCCGCGCCCCGAGCGCCAACGCCTTAGCCACGTCGGCGCCGCACCGGACACCGCTGTCCATCAGCACCGGGATTTTGCCCTTCGTTGCGGCAACAACGCCGGGTAGCGCGTCGAGCGCGCCCATGCCGCCATCGACCTGACGCCCGCCGTGATTGGACACGAGGATGCCGTCATAGCCCTCGCTCAACGCTTTCGTGGCGTCGTCTGCGCGCATGATCCCTTTCAGGATCACAGGTAGTTTCGTCCACGATCTGATTTTCGCGATGCGTTTCCAGTCGAGACCGGGATCGGAGAACACCTGCGTAAACTGCACCGCCGCCGCCATCGGGTTTTCCTCAGGCGGCTGGGGCAGCATCGCACAGAACGCGGGATCGGATGTGTATTGCGCGATGCCCTGCCCGCGCAGGAACGGCAAAAAGCCGAGATCGAGATCGCGCGGACGCCAGCCCAGCACAGTCGTATCCAGCGTGATGAAAATCGCTTTGCACCCGCACGCTTCGGCTCGCTTCACGAAACTCTCAGCGATCGCGTCCGATTTTCCCCAGTAGAGCTGATAGAAGCGCGGCCCGTCGCCGTTCGCTTTTGCGATTTCCTCCATCGGGAACGACGCCTGTGAGGAAATGATCATCGGCAGGTTGAGCCGCGCCATTGCCCGCGCCACCGCTAAGTCCGCCTCGGGATGCATCATCTCCAACACGCCGATCGGGCATGTGAGCAACGGCGCCGCCGCGCGCACGCCAAATATTTCGCAACCGAGATCACGTTGTCCGGCGCCGCCGAGCATGCGCGGCGCGATGGGATAGCGCGCGAAGGCCGCACGATTTGCCTCCGCTGCGGTCTCCAATCCCGCGGAACCCGCCGTATATGCCCACGCCTCGGGCGTCATCCTCTCGCGCGCCGCACGCTCCAATCCGGCGAAGCTTGTTGGAATTTCAGGTTTG
>DASPMA010000165.1:0-4797 GCA_035627335.1 Binatia bacterium | reverse complement strand
CGCCGCCAGCAGACGCGCCTTTGGCTCGTAATCGGGCAACGGATCCTTCAACGCGCCTCGCGGCTGGCCGCGTTCGGGCTCGCTCCACTTCACGCTAGGCCGAAGGCTCATCACCTGATCGGTGTAGGCCTGCACCACCTCGTCGACGCCGCCATCCATCGTCACTTCGCCGCGCTCGATCCAGATGCAGCGGTCGCAGAACTGGCGCACGGATGCGAAAGAGTGCGACACGAACAGGAGGGTTGGGTTCGCGCCCATCATCTCGCCTACCCGCTGCAAGCACTTGGCCTGGAACGCGGCGTCGCCGACGGAGAGCACTTCGTCCAGCATCAGCACGTCCGGATCGATGTGCGCCGCGACAGCGAAGCCGAGGCGCGCGCGCATGCCGGTGGAGTAATTCTTCACCGGTTCTTCGATGAAGCGGCCGATTTCGGCGAAGGCGATGATCGCGTCGAGCCGTTCTTCCACCTGCTTGCGCGACAGGCCCAACAGCGCGGCGTTGAGATAAATGTTCTCGCGGCCCGACAGAAGCGGATTGAAGCCCGTGCCGACTTCCAGCAGCGAAGCAACGCGTCCGCGAATCTCCGCGCGGCCTTCCGACGGCGCGACGACGCGCGACAAAATCTTCAGCAGCGTCGACTTGCCCGCCCCGTTGCGGCCGATGATGCCGACGCGTTCGCCTTCCTGCACGGTGAAGGAAACCCCGCGCAGCGCCCAGAACGACTGGTCCTCGCGCACGTTGGCGCTGAGCAAGGCGCGCTTGGCGCCCTCCAGCAGATAGCGCTTGCCGAGCCCTTCGACGCGGATCGCCGGCGGCGCGCCGGAGAGCGCCGTCTTCTTTTCGGGCTTGGACGCAACCACGCTCATAGCAGCTCCGCCGCATTGCGGCTGGCGCGCCCCAGCAATGTGAGGCCGACGGCGACGGCGATGACAGTGGCGGCGCATGAATACGCCCACGGCGCCCAAGGGAACGCCGCCGTCTCGAACAAAGCCCCACGCACGCCCTGCAGCCCGCCCACCATCGGGTTGATGTGCAGCACGGCGCGCGCCGCCGGCGGCATGGCTTCCGGCGCATAGAACACCGGCGAGACGAACATGCCGAGATAGACGGCCACGTTCGCGGCTTCGCGCACGTCCGGCAAGCTGAGCGAGAGCGCGGCGACGACGCAGCCGAGCCCGAACGCCAGCAGCATGATCTGCACGATCACCGGGACAAGCATCAGCAATTCCAAGTCCACGCCGACGCCCAGCGCGATCTGCAGCCCGACGATCGCGATCAGCGCCAGCCCGACGTCCGCGAAGCGCGCCAGCATCTGCGCCAGCGGCAGGATGACGATGGGGAAATAGACTTTCTGAATGAGGCTCGCCTCGCGTGCGATGGCGCCCGAAACGGCGGAGAACACGTCGGCGAAGATGAACCAGAAGCACACGCCGGTCAGCACGAACAGCGGATAAGGCGCGCCCGCCCCGAGATCGGCGGTTGCGCGCAGCAGCACGAAGATGAGCGTAATGGTCAGCGGGCGCGCGTAGTACCAGAGGAACGAACTCTTCAGGTGCAGATATTTCGCGCGGAACGCGCTCAGCGTCATCTGGCTGAGCAGATCGCGGAAGCGCCAGAAGTCCGGCGGGAAGATTGCGCGCCGCCCCTGCGTCGCGTCGATCACGGTCAGCGGTTTTTCGGAGACGGACGCCATCGGCTCAGCGGTTCAGCTTGCGGCGCACGAAATCGCGCGTCTTGGCGGCGGCGGCGATGGCGCCCAGGGAAAAGCGCCCCGCGGGCGAAGCCAGCGCATCGCGCTTGCCGGCGAACTGCGCGGCCTGTTCGCCGGCCAAGTCGGCCTCGAAGAAGCGGGCGCGCGCGTCCGGCGCCATCTTCGCAAGGCTCGCGACGATCATCGTGCTCATCGATTCGGGGTATAGCGGATACGCCTCGTCCCCGACATAGCCGCCGAGCCGCGCCAGCTCCTCGGGATGCTCGCGGAACAGCGCGCGCGCATTGGCCTGAAACAGCGCTTCGTCCTCGGGCTGGATGCGCCCTGCGGCGAGGTCGACCTTCAGCTCCAGGAGCGCCGCCGCCGTGATCGGCTTGGGATCGTGTCGCGCGGGGTCGTAAATGCGCTTCGCTTCCGCCGCGACCGCGAGGAAGGCGCGCGCGCAGTCCTGGATGTATCCCGACTGGCGCTCGAGCGCGGCTTCAGGCGTTTGCTTTCCCGGCGGCGCGGCGAACCAATCGTCAAGCAGGTCCGCGAGCGCATCTGCATCGTCCGGGTCGAAGAAGGCTGCGCCCGGCGGGTTCTGCTCGCGGTGCACGGCGAACTCCGACAAGAGCGAGGGCAGTCCGAGCGCGCGCGCCTCTTCCACCACCGTGCTCCAGCCCTCAAAGCGGCTCGGCTGCAACACCCCGAGCGCGCCCAGCATCAGATCGATCTGATCGTCGCGATCGATCGAGCCCAGCAAGGTCGCGCGCCGCGCAACGTCGGGATGCGCCAGAAGTTCGCGAACCTTATCTGCATAGTCCGGCCAGCGCTCGTCCGACACGACGCCGCTCATCACGACATGCACATCGTCACGCCGAACGCGCTTCAGCGCCTCAAGCACCGCCAGGTGGTTCTTGTGGCGCCAGAACTGGTTGCAGACGATCAAATAGCGTTCAGGGGCGCCGACGCGCGCTTGCGTCGCCGCGATGCGCTCCGCGGAACGTTGATAGACCTCATCAGCGAACACAGCCGGAAAGTGCAGCACCCGCCGCGGCGCCGTGGCATCAACAAAGAGTTGCGCCGTATCCGCGTCCGCCATTCGGCTCGACACCACGCACACCGGCGCATGCCGGGCCAGCAAGCGATACTGCAGCATGCGGCGCGCCGCCTCACGCGCCGAGAACATCTCCGGCATGTGGCGGCACTGCCAGTCGGGGATCCAGCCCGCCCAAGGCGCGCCAAACGGCGCTTCCGCCAGCTGGGTCGCGGGATAAACGAAGTCGAGACCGAGCGCGGCGGTCTCCTGAAACGAAGCAATGGCGTCGCCTAGATCGGCATGCTGTTGGGCAATCGCTTGCGCCGCGGGCGCGGCGGTAAGCAGCGTCACATGCGGACGCTCGCCGGCAGGCAAACTTTTCAACGCGCGCGCCCAGTTGAGGACGTAGTTCACGCCCCCCATCCAGCTCGGATTGTAGAAAAGCCGCAGCCCGACCCGCATTCCTGCGCACGCTCCAGTTCGACGGCTGCTTAGCACACCGCCCTGCCGCCGCGAAAACCCCAATGGCTGCTGAGCTGCTCAGCCGCATTGTCGCGCCGGCGTGACTGAATAGGTTTGTCCCCGCGAAGGGGGAAAGTATGGACGAGGCGGCTGCAACTGAACGTTCGAGAGCTGCGGAAGAGCGGTACGCCCGGCTCAGAAGCGCATTACACGCGGCCGAGGCAGGTGGCGACGAGGCTGCAGCCTTGGGCGCCGCTTTAGCTTGGGCCAATGCATTTCCCCATCACGCCACGCCGGCGCACCAGCTGAGCGCGGTGTACCGCCGGCGCGGCGATCTAAAGGGCTCGCTCGCTGTGCTCCAGCAGGCGCTAACGCACAATCCGAACGACAAAAACCTGCTCAAGGGCGCGAGCAAAATCTGCGCCCTGATGGAGGATTTCGACTCGGCGATCGAATACCGCCTGGCTTGCGCGGAAGCGGAAACGCCGGAAGAGCGACGTGAAAGCTTCGTGCACATCGCCCGCTTTTGCGTGAGCCTCGCCGACGCGCCGGGCGCCAAGAAGGCCTTGGACGACGCGTTCGGGCTTGGCGAACCGCCGGAGCGCCATCGCCTGATCTTGGCGCAGATCGCCTATTTACAGCGCGACCGCGCCGGAGGCCTTGCGCTGCTCGACGCCGAGCAAGCCGAGAACGGTTCTTCGGTCATGCTCGAGAAAATCCGGGCCAAGCTTGAGCTGATCTCCCCTCAACGCGCGAGCGCGCCGGCCATCCGCTTGGGCTCGGCGGCCACGAAAGAGCTGAAGGCCTGGGCGGAAGCGAACGGCGTCCAGACCGGCGACGTCAGATCGCGGGCCACACGGTTCATCACGGAAGCCGGCGACATGCTCATGGAGCGTGTGCCGGATTCGCGCGCGCTGCTGGTGGCTTTCGGCGGCCTGTCGACCATGTTCGGCGGAACCGCCGAGGATATGCGGTTTCTCGTGCAGAACGCACGCATCAATGCGCTCTTCGTAAGCGATCCGCAGCGTCTCTTCATGTTAGGCGGCTTCGCCTCCATCGGCGATTATTGGGCGAGCGTCGCTTGGATCGCGGACCTGAAACAGGCGTGGGCCATTGAGAACATTTACTGCCTGGGCTTGTCAGGCGGCGGGTATCCAGCGTTGCGGTACGGTCTCGACACCGGCGCGCGGCGCATCCTGACCTTCGCCGCTCCAACCGAGATCACGCCGACCATCACGCAGCATGACAAGCGTGCGACTGCTCTTACGAACCGCGTTCTCAGCCGCTGTCCCGGCATGTGCGTCAATCTCAGGGACGAAATCGCCAAACATGGTGCAAGCGCCCCGGAGATTATCAATTACTATGGCGCAGGGATGCCGGAGGACGCTTATCACGCGCGCAATATCGAGGGCTTGCCGACGGTGTCCTCACGCGCCGTCAAAGGCTTGGCGTCGCACAACGTCATCGCATGGCTCAAGCAGTCCGGCGCTTTCCATGACATTCTGCAGGAGTTCCTGCGCGACAGAGCTGGACGTGCCGACGCCCCCGGTGGCGCACCTGGTCAGCGAGCGCTCCGAGCTTCCTGGCCGTAACGCCCTTCTC
>DASPMA010000164.1:0-2185 GCA_035627335.1 Binatia bacterium | reverse complement strand
CCCATCGTTTGCGGCGCGGCCAACAACCAGCTCGCCACCGAAGCGGACGGCGAACGCCTGGTCGCCCGAGGCATCACCTACGCGCCCGATTACGTCATCAACGCCGGTGGCATCATCAACGTCTCCGCCGAGTATCTGGGCGAGCCTGCCGACGTGGTTGACGGACGCCTCCGCGCTATCGCTCCGCGCTTGCTGAAAGTCCTGGAAGCGGCCAAATCGGAGAACGTATCGCCCCACGTCGCCGCCGACCGCATCGTGCGCGCGAAGCTTGAGGCTGCGAGGAAGGGCTGATGGACGATATGAGCCGCAAGTCGAACGCACTCGACCTGCACATTCCAGCCCCGCGCGCGCGGCCGGGCGACAAGCCCGATTTCGGCGGCTGGACCTTTCCCGAGCCCGGCGACACGCCCAAGCCCGATGTCGACGAGCCAGCGCACGCGCTGCGTGAGTTCGCCTACGGCCTCATTCGCGTGCTCGACATGGAAGGCAACGCGCTCGGCCCGTGGACGCCGCACATCGCGCCGGAGCAACTCCGCCGCGGCCTCAAATACATGCTGCTGACGCGCGCGTTCGATGAGCGCATGCACCGCGCCCAGCGCCAGGGCAAAACCAGCTTCTACATGCAGTGTCTCGGCGAAGAGGCGATCGCCATCGCGCAAGCCTTCGCGCTCAACCACGACGACATGTGCTTCCCGTCCTATCGCCAGCAGGGCCTGTTGATCGCGCGCGACTATCCGCTCATCGACATGATGCACCAGATCTATTCGAATGCGCAGGATCCGCTGAAGGGCCGCCAGCTGCCCATCATGTATTCCTCGAAGCAGGCCGGCTTCTTCACCATCTCCGGCAACCTCGCCACGCAAGTGCCGCAAGCCGTCGGCTGGGCGATGGCGTCGGCGTACTCGGGCGATGGCCGCATCTGCGCGACATGGCTGGGCGAAGGTTCGACCGCCGAAGGCGACTTCCATGCCGCAATGACGTTCGCCTCCGTCTACAAGGCGCCCGTCATCATCAACGTCGTCAACAATCAGTGGGCCATCAGCTCGTTCCAAGGCATTGCAGGCGGCGAGCAAACGACGTTCGCCGCGCGCGGCGTCGGCTATGGCGTTCCGCCCCTGCGCGTCGACGGCAACGACTTCCTCGCCGTCTATGCCGTGACGCAGTGGGCCGCCGAACGCGCGCGCGCCAATCTCGGCCCCACCATCATCGAGCACTTCACCTATCGCGGCGGCCCGCACTCCACCTCGGACGATCCGACGCGCTATCGCCCGGCCGACGAGAAAGCCTGCTGGCCGCTCGGCGATCCGATCGAGCGCCTCAAAACGCACCTCATCTCCATCGGCGAATGGAGCGAGGAGCAGCATAAGCAAGCGCAGGAAGAAGCGGTCGAACACGTGCGCGCCACCGGCCGCGAAGCGGAGAAGGTGGGCATCCTCTCCACCGACGCGCCCCAAACCCGAGCCGACATGTTCGAGGACGTCTACAAGGACGTGCCCTGGCACCTGCGTCAGCAACGCGACGAGATGGGCTCGTGACGATGCGCGATACTTCGACATTGCTCCCCCTCCCCTTGAGGGGAGGGGGTAGGGGGCGGGGTGAACCTCCGGCCCATGCCGCTTCTGCGATTAGCGCGCTGATGTCCGACGTTTGCGCTTCACCCCACCCCCAACCCCCTCCCCTCGCGGGGAGGGGGCTCAGAGCACCGGAGCGCGGCTGAGCATGGCCACCATGACCATGATCCAAGCGCTCAATTCGGCGCTCGACACCATGATGGCGCGCGATCCGAACGTGCTCACGTTCGGCGAAGACGTCGGCTATTTCGGCGGCGTGTTCAAAGTCACCGAACACCTGCAGCAGAAATACGGCGCCAAGCGCTGCTTCGACGCGCCCATCAGCGAAAACGGCATCACCGCCGTCGCTGTCGGCATGGCGACGTACGGCCTGCGTCCCGTCATCGAGATCCAGTTCGCCGACTACATGTACCCGGCCTACGACCAAATCGTCTCCGAGGCGGCCCGCTTGCGCTATCGCTCGAACGGGCAGTTCACCGCGCCGATGGTGGTCCGGATGCCGACCGGCGGCGGCATCTTCGGCGGCCAGACGCACAGCCAGAGCCCGGAGGCGCTGTTCACCCACGTCTCGGGCCTGAAGACCGTCGTGCCGTCCAATCCCTACGACGCCAAGG
>DASPMA010000163.1:0-4742 GCA_035627335.1 Binatia bacterium | reverse complement strand
TACACTTACAATATACTTTGCCGTCGTGCGCCGCTCACGGTGCAACGTGGCTATGTCTGGCGCGTGCCTCGCTCGCTCGATGTCGCTGCGATGCATGAGGCGGCGCAGCGATTGATCGGCCGGCACGATTTCACGACGTTTCGCGACAGCCAGTGCCAAGCCAAGTCGCCCGTGAAGACTCTGGATGTCGCAACTGTGCGAGGCGGTGCGGAGTCCGTGCAATGCACGTTCGAAGCGCGCAGCTTCCTGCACCGCCAAGTCCGCTCGATGGTCGGCACGTTGGTGGAAGCCGGCCTTGGCAAGATGACGCCGGATGACGTCGCTGAAGCCCTCGTCGCCAAAGATCGCGCCCGCTGCGGGCCTGTGGCGCCTGCGGATGGGCTCTATCTCGTACGCGTGGATTACTAGACCGGACCGCCAGGGCCCTCGCCGGCATGTTCAGGCTTTGCTGTAGAAGTGAGCGCAACGGGGCCGCACGAGCGAACCTCCCTATCTCAGCGCCAATGCCGGCGAGGGCCCTGGCGGTCCGGTCTAGATCTGCGTCCCGAAATATTTCACGAGCACCGCTTCATAACACCGCGCCAGCGCGCGAATGTCTTCGACCGCCACATGCTCGTCCACCATGTGCGCGGTCTCGTTGCGCAGACCCAATTCCGCCACGGGGCAATAGAGCCGGAAATAGCGCGCGTCGGATGTGCCGCCAGTCGTCGCAAGCCGCGGCGCCTGGCCGAACGTCTCGCGCGCCGCTTCGATGAGCAGATCGGTGAACGGTCCGGGATCGGTGTAAAAGGCCAGACTCTGTGAGCTGATGGTCCGCGAATAGGCCACGCCGGCGCTCGCCGCCGCGGCATTCGCCGTCTCGTCGATCCAGGCGAGCAGCGTTTCTGCCGTGTGGTTGGTGTTGAAACGGATGTTGAGTTTCGCACTAATGCGCTGGGGGATCACGTTGTGCGCGACATTGCCCGCGTCCACGGTGGTGACTTCCAGATTGGAAGGGTCGAAGCCTGGCGCGCCCTCGTCCAGCCGTCGCGCCTTCAACGCCGCCAGGGTCTCCACCAATGGCGTAACCGGATTGCGCGCACGATGCGGATAGGCGACGTGACCCTGCTTGCCTTCCATTGTCAGCACCACGTTGAGGCTGCCGCGCCGTCCGTTCTTGATCATGTCGCCGGCGCGCTCCTCGCTCGTGGGCTCGCCCACGAGACAATGATCGATCGTTTCGCCCTCCTCGGCGAGGGTGGCCAGCGTCGCCTTGGTGCCGTCGACGCCCGGGCCCTCCTCGTCGCACGTCAGCAAAAACGAGATAGAGCCCTGCGGGGCGCCGCGCGTGAGAAAATTCTCCGTTCCCGCAATCATTGCCGCGATCGCCGTTTTCATGTCCGCGGCGCCGCGTCCGTACAACATTCCGTCGCGGATCTCGGCGGCGAAAGGGTCGCTACGCCAGCCCGCGCCTGGCGGAACGACATCGACATGGCCAGCGAAACAAAAATTGGGCCGCGTCCCGCCAAGGCGCGCGTAGAGATTGTCCACGAGGCCGTACTTCAATCGCCTTACCGTAAAGCCCAGCGCGGCAAGCGCGTTTCCGGCCAAATCCAGCGCGCCTTCTTCCGCAGGCGTAATGGAAGGGCGGCGGATCAACGCTTGAGCGAGCGGGACCGGATCGGCGATAGTGCGGGCGTCCATGACCGGGGTCTAACCCGCGTGGCGGGCGCCGCAAAAGCGGAAACGTAAGGGGAGGGCAGATGACCGATCTCGCGCCGGTTCAGGAAGCAAACCGCATAAAAAGCCTGGACGTCGTGCGGGGGTTTGCGCTGCTCGGCATCCTCGCCGTCAACGCCGCCTTCTTCGCCGCCCCGTTCCAGGCCGCGCAGAACCCGCTGCTGGAGCCGCTCGCGGTAACGCCGGACACGCTGTGGTCGTGGTTGGTCATGCACGTCTTCTTCGAGTTCAAGATGATCACCTTGTTCTCGATGCTGTTCGGCGTGAGCATCTTTCTGGTGGGCGGCGAACGCAGCGACAAGGATCGCGGCAAGCTGCTGCGCCGCAGGCTTGCCTGGCTTTTCCTGTTCGGCCTGCTGCACGGCACGCTGCTTTGGTACGGCGACATCCTGCTGCACTACGCGCTGTGCGGCTTCATCGTGCTGCTGATGCGGTCGTGGGGCGTGCGAACGCTCTTCATTGTCGGCACGGTGTTGTTCGCATTGACGACCGGCATCGGCGGCGCGTTCAGCGCGATGATGCCGATGGCGCCCGCCGAATCGCTCGAGCCAATGCGAGAGCAGATGTGGTCGCCCTCGCGCGAAACCATTGAAGCCACGATTGCCGCGTACCAGTCGGGCGCGCTCTCGGCGCTGCAGGCGAATTTCGAGGTCTGGTCGGAATTCATCTGGTTCATGATCTTCTTCATGCCGCGCACCATCGCGCTCATGCTGATCGGCATGGCGCTGTTCAAGTCAGGCTTCTTCACCGGCGCGGCAAAGGCGTGGGTCTATTGGCTTGCCGCCGCGATCGGCGCGGGCGCTTTGGCTTTGGTTGGCTGGCAGGCGCAGATCAATGCTGATCTCGAATTCGAATTCCTGCACATGTTCAGCGTCGGCAATTTCGCCAACAGCGCGCTCTCGCCGCTGATCTCGCTATTCTATGCGAGCCTGCTCATTCTGCTGGTGAAGGCCGGCGCGGTGAAATTTCTCACCAATGCGCTCGCGGCCGTCGGCCAGATGGCGTTCACTAATTACCTGATGCAGACCATCATCATGACCACAATCTTCAATGGCGGGCGCGGCTTGGGCCTGTTCGGTCAGGTCGACCGCGTCGAGTTGTGGGGCATCGTCGTCGGCGTGTGGGTGCTGCAATTGATCTGGTCGCCGCTCTGGCTTTCGCGCTACAGCATGGGCCCGTTCGAGTGGATCTGGCGGCGGCTGAGTTACGCGCGGCCTGTGCCCATTGCGAAAGCGGCCGCGCCCCGGCGAGGTTTGGTGGAGGACAACGCATGAAAAAACTTGCTGTTCTGGTCGCGCTAGGCGCGATGCTTTGCTCGGGCGCGGCGCTCGCGGATACGATTCAGAACGGGATCGGCAACACGTTCGTGGTCACAAACGCCGAGGGCGCGACGGTCCACTATCAGTTTAACGCCGACGGCGGTTTCACCGCCAGCACGCCCGAGGGCCAACAGGTGGCGGCCGGCACGTACGAAGTCGCCAACGGCCAATTGTGCATCACGCCCACAGGGGGCGAGCGCGGCTGCACGGCCTATGTCGGCGACAAGAACGTTGGCGACACCTGGACGCAGAACGGCACCGACGGCGGACAAATCACCGTTACGCTGCGGGCCGGCCACTAGTCTCGCAGCAGCTCGTTCACGCTCGTTTTCGCGCGCGTCTGCGCGTCAACGCGCTTGACGATCACCACGCACGCAAGGCCCGGCCCGCCCTTCGGATCGGGCAGCGAGCCCGGCACGACGACGCTATAAGCCGGCACTTCGCCGCGCAAGACTTCGCCTGAGGCGCGATCGACGATCTTCGTCGACTGGCTGATGAACGTGCCCATGGCCAGCACCGCGCCCTGGCGCACGATCACCCCTTCGGCGACTTCGCTGCGCGCGCCGATGAAGCAATCATCTTCGATGATGGTGGGGTTGGCCTGGATCGGCTCGAGCACCCCTCCGATGCCGGCGCCGCCGGAGAGGTGGACGTTCTTGCCGATCTGCGCGCATGAGCCAACCGTCGCCCATGTATCGATCATGGCGCCTTCATCGACATAAGCGCCGATGTTCACGAACGACGGCATCAGCACCACGTTGCGCGCGATGTGCGCGCCGCGCCGCACGATCGCGCCGGGCACGGCGCGGAAGCCCGCCTTCTGGAACGACGCTTCGCCCCAGCGCAGGAACTTCGAATGCACCTTGTCCCACCACGGGCCAGGCGAGGGATCGACGCCGTTGGCGTGGGTGGAGCCGATGAGCTGGTTCGGCGCGACGCGAAACGAGAGCAGAACCGCCTTCTTCAGCCATTGACGCGTTTCCCAACGCCCGTCATTGGCGCGCGCCGCCACACGCGCTTCGCCAGAGTCGAGCAAGTCCAACGCCGCTTCGATGGCCTCGACGTCCGCGCCCTTGCTTTCCGGCGAAAGCTCAGTGCGCCGGTCCCACGCGGCTTCGATTTGGGCGGCGAGATCTGTGCTCATGGGGCCAAGAGCTAGCCGTTTCGCCGCTCAGCGCCAACAGCGCGTTGAACGATTGGATGGCCCGGCCTAGCCTTGAACCGGGGAGCAAGGCATGGAACGCGCCGCTGGGCTCATTGTCGTCTTCGGCATCTCGGTCATCGCTGCGATCGGCTACTATTTCTACTCCACCCAGGAATACTTCGCCGCCGTGGACGAGCGCGTTGAGATCGAACTCGCTGAGGCCGACTTCGCCGTCGTCCGGCAGCAATTGCGCGCCTCGTTAAGTCCGCCGGTGGTCAGCCTTCAGGCGATCTATGCCGGCCCGATGAACGAGGAGATGAACCGGCGCTACGCACGCCTCGTGGCGGGCTGGCTTCAGGCCTATCCGCGCCTGAAGCGCATCCCGATGATCCCCGACCGGCTCGATGAGATGCAGCGGCTGGCGGTGGAAGTTGACGAGCGTCTCGGACCAGGGACGTTCGCGGTGATGCAGCAGCAATATGCTTCCTACGAGGCCGACGCGCCACGCCGCGCTGCTTTACGCCGCGACCTCGAGGATCAAGCGCGCGCGCAAGTCGAGC
>DASPMA010000162.1:0-2454 GCA_035627335.1 Binatia bacterium | reverse complement strand
CAGATGTAGGCCTGCTTGGTTTTCCTCTTTTTTTCCTTCCTTTTTGAGGCGGTTTCTTATTGGCTTCCTTGGTGGCCGCGTGATCGAGGACCTGTATCGTTGTTTCATCCGCGTGGATATAGGGCGATTCGCACAAGGTCTTTCGGATGTGGTTGACGAGCGGCTCGACAATGTCGGCGGTGTCATTGACCCAGGAGCACATGGTGGGCAGCGCGATTTCGAGGCCGTGGTCGGCAAACTTCTTTTCGAGGCGGGCAAGGGGCAGGTGGTAGGCCCACTTGAAAGTGGCAATGAGGGCGATGAGGCCGGCGGTGGCCATGGCGCGCTCGATGGGGCGATCGAGAGCGGGGGCCTGCACCACCTTGCCTTCCTTGCATTTGTTGCAGGCGTAGCGCGGGCGCTCGTCGACGAGAATGCGCAGGCGCATCGGCACGGCGTCATAGAGTTCGGTCCTGTCCTCGCCGATGACGACGAGGGCTTGGCCGCAGCAGGTGCATGTTTTTTGTTCGGGCTCGCGGCGCAGGACGACGCGCTCGACGTTGGCCGGGATCGGGCGGCGCTTGGCGGGCGCGCGCTTCTTCTTTTGCGGGGACGCAGCCGCGCCATTCTCCGCGCCCGCGCCGTTGCTGGCGTTTTCGCCCGCGGCGGCGGACTCGTCCTCCTCGCGCTCGGCCTCGGCGTCGCTCGACACCTCGCCTTCGGCGGGGCGGAACATGTCGAGTTGTGCGCTCGGCTGCTCCGGCGGGGAATCGGGGGCCGCGCCGTCGGCCCCGGCGCGCCGGTCAGCGCTCGGGCCATGAAGATCATGAAGCAACTGGTGGATTCTTGCTTCCTGTTCCGCCAGCTTCACTTGCTGTTCCGCGCACTTTGCCGCCAGCTTTTCGATCAGCTTGTGCGATTCCTCGATTGTAGGCGGCAGCGTGACCTCCACGGTGACTTCGCGCACCACCTCGTGCTCGCGAACGCCTGCATCCGCCGCGCGATCCGCGCCCTTCTCCTTGCCGTTCGACGTTGTCTTCTTGGAGCAATTGCACATGGAAAATAGCGCCGTGGCTGAAGTCATCTACGCTTGCAAGCAACATAGGAAACAAGCTTAACTCATGCCACCTTCGCGGGGAGTTTATAGCGCGCCCGCCGCCGCGTGTTCACGATGTCGATGCCCTCGAGGAGCATCGCCAACTCCGCCGCGGAGAGCGATCGCGCGCACGAACCTTCGGACGCAGCCGCGACCGGCGCGAACGTCCCCTTCTCCAACCGCTTCATCCACAGCGCAAACCCGTCGCCGTCGAAGTAGAGAATCTTCACCCGGTCGCGCCGCCGGTTGAAGAAGATGAACAGGTGTCCCGACAGCGGATCGAGACAAAGAACATCGCGCGTCAAAGCAGCCAGCCCATCGAAGGACCGGCGCAAATCCACCGCGCGCGTGCACACAAAAAGCCGCGTCGTTGGCGGCGGCCGAAGCATCAGCGCGCCTCCCGCGCGGAGCCCGCGCTCAAAGCAGGGACGGAGCCGGAGCCGCCCGGCAGGCACGCCCCCGACACATCGCCGTAAGCCATCGCGTACGACAGCACGCAGGCCAGCACGCGAGAGAGCGCCTCAGCGTCAAACACCGGCGGCACGCGCACCACGAGCCCCTGGGGATAGACAATCTCGAACGGCTGCGTCGCGGCGGCCCCGGCCAAGTCGAGGGCGTCGGGCTCCGGCACCTCGCGGCCCGCGATGCCCGTGCCGGCCGCCCCATCGCACGCGCGCGCATCGCCACCAGGCGCGCAGGCCCCCGGGATCGACTCCGCCCGCGCCGCCGCCGGCTCATCGAACGCCGGCAACGCAACCTCGGCGAACAACGCCTGCGCCGCGGCGCTCCGTTGCGACTCCGCTTGCCCGGCAACGCCGACACACGACACGTCGCGCGATGCCGGCGCCGCGCCAGCGCCACCACTGTCTCGCGCGGCCGGCGCATCCTCGGGCGCCAACGCCCCGCGCTTCACCAGCCGCCGGCGCCAGAAATAGAACGTGAACGGATCCACCCCCTCGCGCAGACAAAAGGCCCGACCCGAAAGCCCGCTCGCCCGCTGCCGCGCCACGAACCGCAGCCACCACGCCTCTCTGTCCGGCGAAAAAGTAGGAATCGACACACCCGCAGGAATCGCACCGTTGACCTTCGAACCCATGACAACCAACACCTCCCCGTAGATCCCCCAAGCCTACCACCACCACCCCCGGGCGCGCAACATGGGTCAACGGAGAGCCATACATTCATCCGCCGCACGGACGAAAACGGCGCCGTGAGGATTCTCGGACATCGCTTCGAAGTTTCGACCAACTGGCAACACCGCCTGGTGCTCGCCACCGTTGACCTGGACGAACACCAAATCGAGTTTCGCATGCTGCGCCGCCGCGAGCCCGATTGCCGGGATCTCCTCAAGACTGCGCCCTACAAGTTTCCCGACAGGC
>DASPMA010000161.1:0-3679 GCA_035627335.1 Binatia bacterium | reverse complement strand
TCGAAACTTCGAAGCCGACGACGCACAGCGAGCCGACATTCGTGGTAGATGGCATCGTCCACTATTGCGTCGCCAACATGCCGGGCGCGGTGTCGCGCACGTCGGCGTTCGCGCTCAACAACGCGACTTTGCCGTTCACGCTGGCGCTAGCGAATAAGGGCTACAAGAAAGCGCTGCAGGACGATCCGCACCTGGCGAACGGACTCAACGTGTACGAAGGCGCAATCACGCACGAGGCGGTGGCGAAGGATCTGGGCAAGCCGTTCAAGCGGCCGGGGTGGTTAGATTAAGACCTTAAGGCGGGCGCTCGAAGACGCTGAGCCAGCCGTGCGCCAGTGTCGCGCGTTCGTTCTCCGAAATTAGCTCGGGTGCGCCAAACGCGAACGCCGCATCACTCAGTACGGCTGCCGCGCCCGCCCAGGGTTCAATGAGATAGGCGCCTTCTGGATCATCCGGATCTTCGGCCAGCACGCCGTTCCCTTCGAGGGCGAGCGCTCGGTCGGTGAGCGCGCCATGAATGGCCATGAAGCCACGCCCAACCGCCGATTCAGCGCCGCCTTGGCCGGCGGCCAGAGTGCCATCGTAGTCCATGTCGCCGTAAACCGGCAGGCGTTCTCGGTCGAGCCAGCGCTTCCACACATTCGAGTTAGCGCCTGGGGCATCGCTGTGGCGCATCTGCGCGAGGGCTTCGGCCTCCTGCCGTGTAATTCTCGCCGCCCGATCGATGATCGCGACGATTCTGTCTCCATGCACGCCATACAGGATCGCTCGGGAAAGTTGCTCGATCACACGTACGGCGACAGCGCGCGTGTAGTTTGCGCCCGGGACGAGTTCGCTTCGGCGGTTGCGTTGCTCAGCGCGAGAAACGGGGTCGACGATCTCGACGAGCCACAGCGTGCCGGGTTTCGATGCGATCACCGCCTCCGGCCGATGACACACCACGAGCCATGGCGGCCCGCGATCCGGCAGGCGCACAATTTCGCCCGCTCGTGGAGCAGTCGTTCCCTCAAAGTCAGTGTCCGACGCCCACAGATAGCCTTTCACGCAAGCCTCCCTATCCAAGGCTAGCTCAGGTCGTAGCGTTTGCGCACGCGATCGACGAGCGTGCCATCCTTCAGCGGCACGCCGACGCGACGGTCGTAGTCCACGAAACCCATGCGGCTGTAAAACGTGAGGCCGCCGGTGTTGTCGGCGCGGATGGTGGCGTCGATGGCGTGGAGGCCGGAGCTGCGGGCTGCTTTCAGGGTTTCAGCGAAGAGCACGCTGCCAACGCCGCCGCCAGTGCGGCCGACCCGCGCGTAGGTGCCGATAGAGCCCCAGCCGTCGGGCATGGGCTCTTCTTCGGTGGAGCCGAGCAAAATCTGAAAGCCGAGGAGGTCCCCGCTCTCCTCCGCCACGATGCAGCTAATGACGTGTGGGCCGGAGACGAACTCGCGATTCATCGAGTCGCGCGTGAAGGGCGTCTCGATGGCGGTGGTGCCGCCGATCGCGATGATCTCGTTGATCAGCGCGGCCATCGCTTCGGCGTCGTCGGGGGTGGCGCGGCGCGTGGTGATCGTCATTGCGCCATCAAGCGATGAATGAGTTCAGTTTCAAGCCCGGCCCGACCCCTACGGCCTCGTGATGATTTCGAGATAGTGGCCGCTGGGGTCTTTGAAGTAGCAACCGCGGCCGCCGTCGTTGCGATTGATCTCGCCTTTGCGCGCAAGGCGTGGATCGGCCCAGTAGTCGAGCCCACGCTCCTGGATGCGGGCGAAGATCTGGTCGAACTCGGCTTCGGTGACGAGGAAGGCGTAGTGCTCGACGATGAGCGCCTCGTCGGTGGAGAGGAAATCCAGGCTGACGCCATTGGCGACATCCACCACGATGAACGGGCCGAAGCGGCGCGGCGGGGCGAGGCCGAGGATTTCGGCAAGGAAGCGCGCGGATGCCTCGGCATCTCGCGCGTGCACGATGGTGTGGTTGAGTTCGACGGCCATGGGTCGATACTTAGGGAATGGCGGTCACTAAGGCACGGGTGCGCAAGCTGGCGCTGGCGCTTGAGGGCGCGATCGAGGTCTTTCACGTCGACCGGCCGGCGTTTCGCACCAAGCGCAAGATTTTCGCGACGATGCCGCCGGATGAGTCGGCCGTGAATCTGATGTTCGATCCGGCGACTCAGGAATTCTTCTGCGAGCAGGCGCCAGGCGTGATCGCGCCTCTGCCGGGCGGGTGGGGACGCATGGGCATGAGCCGCTGCGACCTTACGAAGGCGGATGAAAGCCTCGTTCATTCCGCTCTGAAAGCCGCACATGCGCTCGCGGCGCCACAATCGAAGGTGAAGCGCAGGAAGTAATGCGTTTGCCGGATTGCCTCATCGGCGAAGCAACGCATCATGTCGCTGCAAAGTTGCTGGGGGACCGCCTCATTTCGCCTCAAACGCGCGGGCGCGCGTTCACAAGTTTGTGGACGCGCGTCTCAAGTGGACCCGGCCTGCATCTTGCGTGGTTAGATCGGTGCTGAAGCAGCGCGGAAAGGTTCTGTTCAGCATTACAGCATTAATGTGAAGGACCGGAGTTCAGACAAATGCTCGAGAAGAAAATCGGCGAGCCGTGTCCGACCTGCCAGACGCCGCTGCTACGGCGCCGGTCCACGTTTCGCACCATTGTCGGCGACGTCGCCTTCTGCGCCCGCTGCTGCTCCTCGTTCGAGCTGGCGCGGGAAGAAGACGAAGTCCTTGCCGCCATGGGCCCGGAATTCGCGCCGATCTGAGGCGCGCTAGGACGCTGACGTCAGGAGCGCGAACAGCTGCGCTTCTGTCTCAGACAATCTCCAGCCTTTGAAAATGAACACGCGCGCGGCGCGGAAATCGGCCGCTGCGCGGGCGCGCAGTCGATCAACCGCCTCTGCCGTGAAGCCGCCCGGCAGCAGATCGTTCCGCAAGCGCGCGAGATCCGCCGTCGGATGTGCGGCCCTGTACGCTTCGCCAACGGCGCGGCCAGCGGCGAGATCGGGCTCCCTCGCCGTCTGAGCGGCAGCGGGCAAGGCCGCGCCTGCGGCGAGCGCTGCGAGCGCCAACAGAACGTCACGTTTATTGAGGCTCATGTGCGCACTCCCAAATCGCGCTTCAGATGATCCGAAAGACGCATCGCCAGTGCAATGAGCGTGAGCGTCGGGTTTGCGATGCCCGAGGTGGGGAAAACGGATGAGCCGGCGACGTAGAGATTGCGCACGCCGTGGACGCGGCAGTTCTCGTCGACGACGCCATCGTCGGGGTCCGGGCTCATGCGCGTTGTGCCCATATGGTGGCGCGAGGTGTTGAGGATGGAGAGCAGCTGGCTGCGCTCCAGGGGCCAGCGAACGCGGCCTTTGCCTTCCGCGCCGAGTGCGTCCCCCAGGGCGGCGATGGAGCGTTCGAGATTGGCCATATCGCGCTCGGAATAGACCCAATCGAGCCGGACGCGCGGCATGCCGAGCGGATCGGTATGCTCTGGCAGAAGCGTGATGCGGCTCTCCAGATTGGGTAGTTGTTCGGACATGAAGAAGCAGGGCTGGTGGCGGGCGCCCACGCCATTGGCGTCGAGCGTGGCGGCGAGCGTGAGTACCGCCGCATCCTCGGAATTCGGCGCCTCGCGCGGATTTGCTAGAGTTGTCGTGAAGTTGCCCGTGCCGAAGCGGCGTTGCCCCTCAAGCGTCGTGG
>DASPMA010000160.1:0-2009 GCA_035627335.1 Binatia bacterium | reverse complement strand
CTGGCGCGTCAAGGCGGGCGTGGAGCTGTTCTTTCTGGGTCCGCTCGCCGTCGATCCAGCCGCGCAAGCCTCAGGTCTCGGTCTGACGCTGACGCGGGAAGCCGTCGCCGCATGCCGGATTACCGGCGGCGCCGGCGTAATCCTCATCGGCGCAGAACGTTTCTTCCGCCCGCTTGGGTTTGCGGCCGTGCCGAAGGATCGCCTCACACTTCCCGGCCCGGTCGACCCGCAACGGTTGTTATGGCTCGAGCTTCGACCAGGCGGCATCGACAAGGCTTATGGCGCGATCGGCCCGCCGCAGCGCTAGGCCGCCAAGCGCACCAGCCAGTCGAGACGCACAATCCTTCGGGACTGGCCACGGCCGCGCTGATCTGGCGCATTAATGAAAGCCATGGCATGGCTCTAGAATGGACACGTTCGAGCGGGTGGAGGAGAGGCCGCACCCTGAGGGCGCCAGAACTGTGGCGGACCTCGTCGCTGCGGCGCAAGGCTCCGAACGGATCACGTATCGGCGCACTGCCGAGCCGCAGAATCCCTCCCGCTATTATTCGGCTAAGCAGATGGGTGATTACGTTTACGTTCCCGATTTTTTGAACCGGCCCGATACGCTCGATCAGCCTCGCCCCAAACGAAAGACGTTCCACCACAAGTCAGTCGACAGCATAGGGCCGATACGGATTCAATTCAGGGATTACGGCAATCGCCGGCTGGCGCCTTTCTATTCCGGCTGGTCGAGTTCGATGTATCTTGTCTCTGACGCTTTGCTGAACGTGCTTCGGAGATTTGATCCGGATGGTTTTGAATCCGCCCTTCCTCGGTTGAGCGATGCCGACGGGGAGGAGATGCACGGCTACACCGTCGTCATGCCCACGCGCGTCATCGACGCGGTAGACATTATGCGCACGACAGTCGTTGTGGAGCGCCACACCCGAGCGCCGGAGATAGGGCCTTCCTATACGCTCGTGCGCTACGAATCCGGTCCGGATTTTCGCGATGATGTTGTGGCTCCAACATTCGTGGAGGAATACAGGCCAGGTTGGTATTGGCGTCTCGAAATCGTGCGCGCGGTAGTGCATGCCGGTATTCGCGGTCTCTATTTTGCGCATCCTTACAAGCGCGGCGCGGCCAACGAGATCAGGCTACCTGCCGAGGGCGACGTTCGTCATCCGAATGATTGGTGACTTAGCCGCTCTCCCGCCGCCATCCCAGCATGAGCAGCGCGAGGCCAAACACGGCCCACGCCCAGCCCGGCCCTAGCGGCGAAGCTTGCGCGGCGCGCACGACATAGGCGCCGTTGCGCTCGATGCCGATCCAATCGCCGCCGCTTGCGCGCGCGCCGCGATCAACGCGGCGGACGCCAGGCAGGCGCCGTCCGTTCTCGCCGGTCATGAACACGCTGCCGCCGGTCGCTTCGGCAAACGGGCGCAGAATATCGGGGTTGGCCGCCAGCGCTGCCGCTTCGCGCGGATTGAGCGGGCCGACGGCCGCGAAGGCGCGCAGATTTCCGCTGCGCGCTTCGTACAAACCTTGCTCCTCCGCCGGCGCTTCGCCGCGATACAAGCCAGGGGCGGTTTCTCCGAGCCCCGCGCTGCTGCGCTGGCCTGAGGGCGAGATGATCTCGACGGGCCCTGGTGCGGCGCCAAGCGTCGAGCGCTCGATCTCCAATCCGCGTGGGCCAGGATCGACCGACAGGCGCTCGTCCTCCAGCTCCGGCTCTTGCATCAGCCAATGCGCCAAGCGCCGCAGCAATTCGCCGTGCGGCCCGCCGCCGTCATAGCCACGCGCCCACAGCCACGGCTGATCCGACCACAATTGCGCAACGCGTCCTTCGCCCGCGCGATCGAGCACCAACAATGGCCGACCCTCCGCACCTTGCAGGACAGCTTGTCCGCCGCTCGCTTGCGCATCGATCTGCCGCGTCCAGCGTCCCCAGCGCTCCGGCGCCGGCAAACCGCGCACTACAGGATGACGCAAACCGAGCGCTGTCGGCGCCGGACGATATAGCCGGT
>DASPMA010000159.1:0-2757 GCA_035627335.1 Binatia bacterium | reverse complement strand
GCCCAAATGCGAAAGGCGCCGCGGCTCCGCCGGCGGATCGGCCGCTTGGCCATCTGTCACCACCACGACGCCGCCGATGCGATCGCGCGCCACATCCGACAGGGCATCCTCGATTACCGAGGTAATCAGCGTCCCATCCGGCCCGCCGCGCGCCTCGCGCACGCGCACGTCCAGTCCTTGCTCACGCGACAGCCGCTCCGCCATGGCGTCGCCCGCCGCGCGCGCTGCGTCTCGACGGCCGGCGAGCAGCAAGCTTTCGCTTTGATCCACGACAACCAGCGCCACATCGTCCGCCGGCTCGCGCGCTTCGCGCACCCATTGCGGCTGCATCAGCGCGATGAAAAGAAACAGGAGCCCCGCGAGCCGCAGCCACGGCGCGCTGCCGCCGCGCCACAGATAAACGCCCCACGAGATCAGCGCGATCACGCCAAGCGCCGCCATCACGCCGAACGGCAACGCCGGATCGAACCCGATGCGCGAGCCGGCGATCATTTAGTCTTGGCCCATGCGTTCGAGCAAAGCCGGCACGTGCACCTGATCAGCTTTATAATTTCCAGTCAGCGCCACCATCACCAGATTGACGCCGAACCGAAGCGCCAATTCGCGCTGGCGGTCGCTGCCGACATTTCCGGCCCATGCGGACGCCCAATCGCCATTGCCGATGAAGATCGCCGCCACGCCGTCGCGCGATGACGCCGCCGACGCGCTCTCGGCCCAAAGCTGCGGCGCCTGCGTTCGCCCCGGAAAACTGCGCATCAGATAAAAAGCGCGCGAGAGCACATGCTCTGTCGTGACGAGCTCTAACGGCGGCACATCGATGCCTTGCAGCATCGTCGCCGCTGGCCTGTTCTGTTCGCCGCTGCCGCCGCGCGTGTCGACCAGCAGCAATCCCCCGATCGCCAGATATCGATCCACATTCGCCAGCGCGGCGTCGGACAAACGCTGCGGCGCTGACGTCGCCGGCCAATAGAGAAAAGGATAGGCCGCAAGGTTGTCGCGCGCGAGATCGACGGCGATCGGCGCGCCCGGCTCGACCGAGGTGCGCGCCGTGAGGATTTCGGAAAGCGCGCGCAAACCCGCTTCCGAGGTGCGATCGATGCGCGCATCGCCCGTTCGAACGTACGCTAGGCGCAGCGTTTGTGTCGGATCATCGCTTTGCGCGTGCGCTTCGCCACCTGAGAAAAGTGCGAACGCGAGCACCGCCCCTGCGGTCGCGCGCGTGAGGCGCGGCAGCCGGCCAATCAGAAACAGAGCAATGAAAAGATCGATCGCCAGCATCAGCCCGGCGAGTCCGAACAACCAGCCAGCCAGCGGCCGTTCGATCGTCGCGGCCAAGCCTGCGCGCGCAATCCCGCTCGGCAATCGGAGCGGCGTCAACGCTTCCGTGGGCGCCGCCGCATCTATGGCAGCCGACACGCCGGCGCGCTCATACAAGCCCGGCGGCGTCGCCGGCGATGGCCGCGCTGTTGCGAAAGCTTCCGCCGGAATCGGCGGCGCGTCCGGCGGCGCCGACGAGAGCGAGCCAAAGCCGTCCAGCAAGTGAGTCGCCACAAAAGGTCCGCCCGTGATCTCGCGCTCGCCCGCGCCGTCTGGCCGTCCCGCGAACGACAGCGTTCGCCGCAACATCTCAACGAACAGACCGGACAGCGGCAGGTCTGACCAATCCGGCCCTGCGCTCACATGAAACAGCACGATCAATCCGCGTCCGCGCGGCTGCGCCGTCACCAGCGGCGAGTTGTCCGTCAGCGTCGCCCACACGCGCGCTTCTTCCAAAGAAGCCGGCTCAGCCACCACTTGCCGGCGCACCGCCACGTCACTGGGGGGCGTTACGCCGGCGAACGGCGAGTCATCGGGGAAGGGCGACACAGCGAGCGCGGTCTCCCACGCCAATGCACTGCCAAGCGTGCGCGAACCCGGGCGCAAGCGCACCGGCACATATTCATCCGCGTCGTTCGCCAAGCGTGGCCCCGCAAAGCGCACCAGTAGGCCGCCATTGTTCAACCAACGCTCGAGCGCCGCGGTGTCCGTTGGTGCTATGCGACCGGCGTCCGGCAAGACCAGCGCTTGCGCGCGCGCGTCTATCAGTTCGGCGATGCCGCCGCGCCGCAGGCTCGCGTAAGGCTGCAGCGCGCGTTCGGCGTAGAACAATTCGGAAAGCAAGGGCTGGCCCGCGCCGCCTGGATCGACCAAGCCCACGAACGGCCGCGCCGCGCCTGCCGGCAACAAGCGAACGGCGCCCGCGCTCTGTTCGCCGACGATGCGCACGCGCGCTGTGCGCGCGGCGATCTCCGGCGGCAGTTCGATCTGAGCCGATGCTGACTGCGCGGCGGCGAAGTTCAGTTCCGCGGCGCCGAGCGAGCGCCCTTCGGTTGTCTCCGCCGCAATGGCGCCGGCGCTCGAGCCATTGGCGCCGCGCTCCACCTCCGCGCTCACCCCCTGCGGCGTCACTGCGCCCGACACGATCGCGCGCGCCGTCTGCGCGGGTAGCCGCGCCGTGACCGGTCCGCGCCGTTGCAGTTCGGCCGCCAACGTTTGCGCCCCCGCGTCCTCCAGGCCATCCGTGATCCAGACAATCCGCGCGAAGGCGCCGCGCGTTTGCGCCAGGCGCTGAGCGGCGTCGGCGCGATCCGGCCGCCACGGCTGCGGCTCCAGCCGTCCGATGCGCGACTTCGCGTCCGCCACCGTCAGCGCTTCGCCCGGATCGCGCGGGGGCGCGTTCGGCGCGGTCAGCAACAAAAATACGGGCGCGTTCGCACG
>DASPMA010000158.1:0-4376 GCA_035627335.1 Binatia bacterium | reverse complement strand
CGGAGTGAGAACCGCAGACGGCCGCGAATTCAGCGCTGCCCGCGTCGTGCTGACCACCGGCACGTTCCTGAAGGGCGTCATCCATATCGGCGACAAGCGCATCCCCGCCGGCCGCCACGGCGAGGCGCCGGCTATCGGTCTCTCGGATCGCTTGTATGGCGCGGGTTTCGCGATGGGCCGCTTGAAGACCGGCACGCCGGCGCGGCTCGATACGAACACCATCGATTGGGCCTCACTGGAGCTGCAGCATGGCGACGAGGAGCCGTCGCCATTCTCGTTCCTGACCGAGCGTATCACGAACCGCCAGGTCGCGTGCGGCGTCACCTACACGAACGCCGAAACGCATCGGATCATCGAAGAGTCGCTCTCGAAATCCGCCGTCTATTCCGGCGCGATCAGCGGGCGAGGGCCGCGCTATTGCCCCTCGATCGAGGACAAGGTCGTGCGGTTCGCCGAGAAGCAATCGCATCAGATTTTCCTCGAGCCCGAAGGCCTCGACGACGACACCGTCTATCCGAACGGCATCAGCACGTCGCTGCCTGAGGACGTGCAGGAGCGCTTCATCCGCACCATCGCCGGGCTCGAGAACGTCGACATCAAGCGCCACGCCTATGCGATCGAGTACGACTACGTCGACCCGCGCGAATTGATGCCGACGCTGGAGACCAAGCGCATCAAAGGCCTCTATCTCGCCGGCCAGATCAACGGCACGACCGGCTACGAAGAGGCCGCCGCGCAAGGGCTTATCGCCGGGCTCAACGCAGCGCGCGCCGCGTCCGGAGCAGGGCCGTTCGAGATCACGCGCGCTGAAGGCTACATCGGCGTGATGATCGACGACCTCGTCACACGCGGCGTCACTGAGCCCTATCGCATGTTCACCTCGCGCGCCGAGTATCGCCTCAGCCTGCGCGCTGACAACGCCGACCAGCGCCTCACGCCAAAGGGCATCGAGCTCGGCTGCGTGGGCGCCGAGCGCGCGCGCGTTTTTGCCGATAAAATGCGGGAAATCGAGCAAGCGCGCGAAACGGCGAAGATGCTCAATCTCACGCCGCAGCAGGCCGAAACGCGCGGCCTCAAGGTCAACCAAGACGGCCAGCGCCGCGATGCGCTGCAGCTGCTTGCCTACCCATCCATCGAGTTCGAGCAGCTTGCGGCGATCTGGCCTGAGCTCGGCTCGCTGTCGCGCCAAGCCCGCGAGCAGCTTGAGATCGACGCGATGTATTCCGGCTACCTCGAACGCCAGGCGCTCGATGTCGAAGCCTTCAAGCGCGACGAAGATCTGCGCATCGATCCCGCGCTCGATTACGCATCTGTTGGCGGTCTCTCCACCGAAGTGCGCGAGAAGCTTGCCGCAGCGCGTCCCGTGACGCTTGGCCAGGCCTCGCGTATCGAGGGCGTCACCGCCGGCGCGCTCACCGCATTGCTCGCGCATGTGAAGCGCGAAAATAGGAAACGTGCATGAGGCTCGCTCGCGACACGCTCTTCATCATCAAGGCGCCGTTCGAAGACGCTCAGCTTAACGGCACGTGGTTCTGCACCAGCTGCGCGACCATGGAAGGAGCGCTCCTGGCCAACCCGCATTGGGCCACGCACATCGATGTCAAGCGCATGCCGTTTCCGCGGCCGCGCCGCGAGATGATCGCGTTGATCGGCGAAGAGAACCAAAGCATGCCGGTGCTGGTGCTGGCCGATGCCTCCACGCCGCCGCCCGGCGCCAAGGAATACGAGGGCCTCTACTACCTCGATGAGCCCAAGCCGATGACGCGCTACCTAGCCGCTGCGTACGGCGGAGCAGGGCCGCATCCGTGAGCGCCTGGGATCGCGGGCCTCCGGCCCGCATTTCCTGTCGGGCATCCAAGTGCGGCCCGGAGGGCTGCGGTCCCGGGGGTCGCGCGTGACCTACGGCCCCGCAGAGTTTCAGGCCCAGCTCGGTGTTTCACAGGAAACACTGGAACGACTGGTTACCTACCGCCGGCTGCTGGCCGACTGGTCCGAGCGGATGAACCTGATGGGCCCGAAGGAGCTGGACCTCTTCTGGTCTCGGCATGTGCTGGACAGCGCACAGCTTCTAAAATTCGCTCCAGACGCGAAGCGTTGGGCGGACCTCGGCGCGGGGGCGGGCTTCCCCGGCCTGGTCGTCGCCGCCTTCCTAGCGGACACGCCGGGGGCCGCCGTCCATCTAGTTGAGGCCACTGGGAAAAAGGCCAAGTTCCTAGAGAAGGTAGTTGTGGAACTTGCCCTGCCAGCCAAGGTCTTCAACGCCCGGATCGAGGATTTCCGGGCAGGCGAAGGACCCTATGACGCGGTTACCGCCCGTGCCTTGGCGCCCTTGCCGCGACTCATAGCCTATGCAAAGCCGATTCTGGATCGCGGCGCGATCGGGCTCTTCCCAAAAGGCGCAAACCTAGACGCCGAGCTGGCCGCCGCATCCGACGCTCTAAATGGTGGGGCGTACGGGGCAGACGTGCTGGAGAGCCTGAGCGATCCGCGCGGCCGCATTGTTCGCATCAGCAAGGCCGCCTGACTGCTCCAAGCCTCCGTCAGAGGAGTGGGACATGCGCGTACTGGCGATCGCCAACCAAAAGGGCGGGGTGGGCAAGACGACGACGGCCATCAATCTGGGTACGGCGCTGGCGGCGGCTGGCCAGAAGGTGCTCATTTTCGACACCGATCCACAGGGCAACGCCTCGACCGGCATCGACATCCATCCGCACGACCGCACCGTCACCAGTTATGACGTGCTCGTCGGCCATCAGCCCTTGTCGAAAGCGATCCTGCCGACGAAGGTGCCCAACTTGTACATCACGCCAGGCGACGCGAATTTGTCGGGCGTCGAAACCGAGCTTATGCAAGGGCAAAACGCGCAATTTCGTTTGCGCGATGCGGTCACGCAATTTCGCGCCGGCTCCGAACTCGGCATCGATTACATGCTGATCGATTGCCCGCCGTCACTGAACGTGCTCACCGTCAACGCGCTCACTGCGGCCGACGGCGTGCTCGTGCCGCTGCAAACGGAATACTTCGCGCTCGAAGGTTTGGCGCAGCTGATCGCGACCATCAACGCGGTCAAAGCCAACCTCAATCCGGCGCTGGAAATCCAAGGCGTCGTGCTCACCATGTTCGACAAGCGCACGACGCTGTCGGATCAAGTGGCGCAAGAGGTGAGGGCGCACTTCCCGGACAAGGTCTACGAGACAGTCATCCCGCGTAACGTGCGCATCAGCGAAGCGCCCAGCCACGGCCTGCCCGCGATCATCTACGATCAGAACGCCGCCGGTTCGAAAGCCTACATCAAGCTTGCGAAAGAGCTGATCGAACGCGAACGCGGACTGAAGGCAGCTTAGGAAACGGCCGGAAATTTTTACCCATGGGCAAGGATTGCCCATCAAGTTGTTAAGCATAGCGAATCGGATCGGGTACGGAGACGGGCATGACGGAGCTGAAACGGGGACTTGGCCGCGGACTTTCGGCGCTGCTGGGCGAGCCGGTGAAAACCGAAACGCCGACGCCGGCCAACGCGCCCGCCTGGGCCGCCCCACAACCCGAACCGCAGCGCGCGCCGATCGAGCCGCCGCGCAACGTGTTCGAACTGCCGACGGCCAACGCGCAACCGCCGGCGGCGCCCGCACCGCGTCCTGCCGCGCCCGCTGCGCAACCCACAACGGCCGGCGATGGCCCGCGTTCGCTGCCCATCGATCTGGTGCAGCGCAATCCGTCTCAGCCGCGCAAGCATTTCGATGAAGGCGACCTTACCGAACTCGCCAATTCGATCCGTACGCATGGCGTGCTGCAACCGATCCTCGTGCGCCCGATCGTCGGCGGCAAATACGAGATCGTTGCCGGCGAACGCCGCTGGCGCGCGGCGCAACGTGCTGGCTTGCACACGATTCCGGCTGTCATCCGCGAGTTCAACGAAGTTGAAGTGCTTGAGATCGCGATCGTCGAGAACGTGCAGCGCACCGATCTCAATCCGATCGAAGAAGCGCAAGGCTTCCAAGCTTTGATTGATCGCTTCGGCCGCACGCAGGAAGAGATCGCTGAAGCCGTCGGCAAGTCGCGCCCGCACATCGCCAACATGCTTCGTCTGCTGAAGCTGCCGGACGATTTGCAGGAAATGGTGCGCGACGGACGCCTGAGCGCCGGCCACGCACGCGCGATCCTCACCGCCCCCGACCCACGGGGTCTCGCACAACGCACAATAAGTGAAGGTCTTAACGTCCGCGACGTTGAGCGCCTGGCTCAACAAGCCAAGGACGAAAAGCACGGGCCGCGCGTCACCACGGGCGGCGGCGACGGCAAGTCCGCCGACACGCGCGCTCTGGAGCAGAGCTTGTCCAACGCGCTAGGGCTCGATGTGACCATCACCGAGAAAGGCG
>DASPMA010000157.1:0-5366 GCA_035627335.1 Binatia bacterium | reverse complement strand
GCGAAGTCGCCGACCTGGACGTGGCCGCCGATAGTGGCGGTCTGCGCCATGATGACGTTGTTGCCGACGATGCAATCGTGCGCGACGTGGCAATTGCCCATGATGAGGCAGTTATTGCCGATGCGCGTGATAGAGCGGCCGCGCACTGTGCCGCGGTGGAGCGTGGCGTGCTCGCGGATGACGTTGTTGTCGCCGATCACGAGCTTGGTTGGCTCGCCCTTGTAGGAGAGATCCTGCGGCGTGCCGCCGAGCACCGCGAACGGGAAGACCTGGTTGTTTTTGCCGATCTCGGTGTGGCTCTCGATGAAGACGTGGGCGATGAGGCGCGTGCCCTCGCCGAGTTTCACGTTCGGGCCGATGACGCAGCCGGGGCCCACTTCGACGCCGGCGCCGAACTCGGCGCTCTTGTCGACGACGGCGGTGGGGTGGATTTTGGCGCTCACGACGGACGATCCGCTTTCATGGCGGCGAATTCGCAGTCGGTCGCGAGCTCGCCGCGGACTTCGACACGGCCGCGGAACTTGAAGATGTTGCGGCGCTGAAAGAGCACCTCGACGAACATCTCCATGGTGTCGCCGGGCATGACAGGGCGTTTGAAACGCGCATTTTCGACTGACATAAACAGAATGAGGTGCTTGGTGATGTCGGCTTCGAGCGTCTTGGACATGAGGACGGCGCCGGTCTGCGCCAAGGCCTCGATCTGCAACACGCCCGGCATCACCGGCGCGCCCGGAAAGTGGCCCGGGAAGAACGGCTCGTTGATGGTGACGTTCTTGATGCCGCGAATGGATTTGTTCGGAACGTAGTCAACGGCGCGGTCGATCAGCAGGAACGGATAGCGATGCGGGAGCCGGCGCAGGATTTCGCCGATCTCGATCACATCGTCCGTAGTCTTTTGCTGTTCGGTCAGATCATTCGCCTTCATTGCGCGCCCCTGCGGCCTTGCGGCTGAGCCACGCGGCCTCGCGCAGCCATTTGCGTAGCGGCTTAGCGGGATAGCCGCTCCAGACTTCACCTGGCGGCACGTCTTGGAACACGGCGGCCCCACCTGCAAGCGTCGCACCTGCGCCAATTTTGCGGTGATCGGCGATGCCAACGCGCCCGCCCAAGGTGACGCCGTCGCCAAGATAAGTGGAGCCGGAAATGCCGCCGAAGGCGGCGATGAGCACGCCGCGGCCGATCGTGCAGTTGTGGGCGACGTGGCAGAGGTTGTCGATCTTCGCCCCTTCGCCGATCGTAGTGTCGTCGAACACGCCGCGGTCCACGCAGGAATTGGCGCCGATGGTGACGCGGTCCTGGATGATCACACGGCCAAGGTGCGGGACGTCGACCGGGCCGGAAGCGTCGCCGGCGACGCCGAACCCCTGCTCGCCGATCACGGCGCCGGCGAGGATGTTCACGTCATCGCCGATGAGCGCGAAGGAAACGGAGGCGTTGGCGCCGATGCGGGCGCGCCGGCCGATGGCGACGCCTGGGCCGATGATCGCATTCGGACCGATCTCAGCGCCGGCGCCAATCTGTGCCCTGGCGCCGATGACGGCCCCAGGGCCGATGCGCGCGCCCTCTTCGATTTGCGCGGAATGATCGATGGCTTGCGCGGCATTGAATGTGCGCGGACGCGCGAGCGACGGCACCAGCCGTGCGAAAACGGCGCGCGCATTGTCGGCGAGAATGAGCGAGCGGGCGTTGGGCGCGAGGTGCGCCATCGCCGTGGGGATGACGCAAACCGCCGGCGCGCTCGCCAGCGGCTTGCCCCGCTTGGCGTCGTAATAGCAGAGGTCGTTCGGGCCGGCGCGATCGGACGGCGCGGCGCTCGACACAAGCGCCTCGGCGTCGCCGCCAATTTCCGCGGACGGCGCAAGCGCCCGGACCGTGAGAGGTCCGAGCGCTTCGTAGAACCGGGGGTCGATCATGCGCCGGGCATGCTGGCGCCGTCGCCGCCCTATGTCACCGTCTGAATTACTGAGCGTTCGCCGGGGCGGCTTGCTGTGCGCATTCCGCGACCGGACGGCGGCTGACATTGGCCGTGCGCGTTGCGGCGTTCTGGTCGAGCTGCTGGATCACCGTGTTGGTGATGTCGTAGTCGGCCGTCACCTCGAGCGCTTGGCTGGAGTCAATGACCAGGCCCGCGTTGCGCTGTTGCATGATGGCGCGAACGATGGGCATGACCTGATTGCGAACGTCGCGCAGTGCGATCAGCTGCGTGCACTCGAAATCGCCCTGCAGCGACGCCGCGCGCTGGTTCAGCGTGTTTTGACGCTGGTTCAGGGCCTGCACCTCGGCGTTGTTGGCGAGCTGCTGCTGGCTCTGGTTACGCAGCGATTGCTGAAGGCGGCGCGCCTCCTGCTCGATGTTCTGCGCCTCTGGCTGTAGGGCTTGCGCCTCTCCCGCAACCTGGGTGCGCACCTGGTTTAGCTTGGTCACCAGATCGCGTCCCAGCGTGGATTCCGCCAGTACGCGCTGGTAGTTGACGACGACGACGCTGGCGGCTTGGCCGCGGCGCTGCGCAAACGCGTCGGGCGTCGCCGCGATCGCGGCTGCTGCGACGGCAACCGCGCACACTGTACTCATCAAACGCATATTGCGCCTTCTCCTTAGAAACGTGTCCGGGTTGAGAACCGGAACTCCTCAAGCCGATCGTAATCCTCGTAAGCGAGGGGCTGCGAGAAATCGAACTGCACTGGGCCGAACGGCGAATCCCAGAAAACAGACACCCCAGCCACGGCCCTGAGCGAGGCCTCATCTTCGACGACGATCTGGTTTGGACCAGACACGTCGACTGTTTGCCGGCTCGCCGAATCCACCACTCCGAGCGTGCCGAACTCCGTGAACAAGGCGGCGCCGATGCCGTACGACTCCGGCAGGGGCAGCGGCACATCCAGTTGGATCGAGCCGATTGCGTAGGCGTTGCCGCCCAGCGCGTCGCCTTCTTGCACGATTTCACCGGTCGCATCGTCGACCAGCAATTGACGCGGACCGATGCCGGCGACGTCAAAGCCGCGGAACGAAGAGCCGCCCTTGAAGAAGCGGTCGTTGATCCGAATGTCGTCGCCGCCCCAGCCGAAAATGTATCCCGCAGTCAGGCGGCCCGCGAGGCGCCAGCCTTGCCACGGCAGCCCGTAATAAATCCCGCCCTCGAGTTCCGAGCGCAGATAGTTCACTTCGCCGCCGAGGCCCGCGACGTCCTGGCTGAAAGAGAGATCAAAGCCGCGAGTTGCGAACACGGGGTCGTTGCGGCGGTCCCAGTTGACGGTGAAACCGAAAACCGACGTCAAGAACGTCCCTTCCTGGTCGCACAGCAGCGGGCGGGCGGTGTTGTCTTCGTCGCATTGATTGATCAGCGGCGTCGTCGGGTTGTCGTCGTGATCGACGAAGCCGTCCGCGATCTCCGTCTCGTCCTGGATCAGCGAATAGGTGAGCCCAAGGCTGGTGCGTTCGGCGATCGGGAAGCTGAGGCGCAGCCCCATGCCCGTCGACTGGTTTTCGAAGGAAGACTGGCTAAGGAAGTCGGTGCGCAGCGAATAGAGATCGAATCCGGCGGCGAGTTCACGGCCCATGAAGCGCGGTTCTGTGAAGCGCAGATCGACTTGCTGACGCTGGGCGCTGCTCGACACACGAAGCCGCAAGAACTGGCCGCGGCCGCGCAAGTTGCGCTCGGTGATGGAGGCGTCGAACAGGAACGCCTCGCTCGACGAATAACCGGCCGCGAATGCGAGTTCGCCAGTCGATTGCTCTTCGACGGTGACAGTCACCACCGAACGGTCCGGCTGCGAGCCGTCCGATTCTTCAACTTCGACCGACTCGAAGAATCCGAGCGCCCGGACGCGCTGGCGCGAGCGATCGAGCAGAACGCGGTTGAACGCGTCGCCTTCGGTGACGCGCATCTCACGGCGGATGACGCGGTCGACGGTGCGCGTATTGCCGACGATGTCGATGCGCTCGATGAAGACGCGCGGACCTTCGTTCACTTCGAACGTAATGTTGACGACGCGGTTGTCGCGATCGCGCTCCACATTTGGCGTGATGACGACGTTCGCATAGCCGACGGTGCCAGCGACGTAGGTCATGGAATCGATGGCGTCTTCGATCAGATCGCCGCGGAATACGGTGCCGCGGCGAATGGGGACGGCGGCCAGAAGCAGCTGTTCAGAGAGGCGGTTAAGTTCGGTCTGGACGCGGATTTCCCCGAATTCGTAGCGAAGGCCCTCCTCCACCGTGAAGGTGATGAAGAAATCCCGCTGATCCGGCGTCAGTTCGGCGACGGCCGAGACCACGCGGAAGTCCGCATAACCTCGGTTGTTGTAGAACTGACGCAGCTGCTCGCGGTCGTACTCGAGCCGGTCGGGATCGTAATTGTCGTTGCTGTTGAAGAAATTCCACCAGCTCGACTCGCTGGTGACGATTGCATCGCGGAGCGTGCGATCCGAAAATTCCTCGTTGCCGATGAAGTTGATGTCGCGAACGCCGGTGACCGGACCTTCGTCGACTTCGAAGATAAGATCGACGCGGTTCTGGTCGAGTTCGCGCACCTGCGGCGTGACTTGCGCGGCGAAGCGGCCGGCGCGGCGGTAAACTTCGATGATGCGCTGCACGTCGGCCTGGGCGCGTGCGGCCGTGAACACCGAACGCGGACGCGCCTGTACTTCTTCTTCCAGATCCTCCTCGTCGAGCGTCCGGAGGCCCTCGAAGATCACGCGGTTGATGATCGGGTTTTCGATCACGGACACGACGAGGTCCGCGCCGCGCTGCTCGATCTGCACGTCGGCAAAAAGGCCGGTCGCAAACAGCGTTTTCAGCGAAAGGTCGATGCGCTCGGGATCGAACGTATCGCCG
Source organism: Binatia bacterium (assembly GCA_035627335.1). Classification (GTDB taxonomy): domain Bacteria; phylum Pseudomonadota; class Alphaproteobacteria; order Caulobacterales; family Aquidulcibacteraceae; genus Vitreimonas. Next base: position 533 of record DASPMA010000157.1, on the reverse strand, counting down.
GGCCGCACCAGCATGTACGACGTGATCGTCGCCGGCTCGATCCGCTGGTTGCCTTCAACCACGATGCGGCTGATGGCCATGCCGGCAGGCTGCGCGGCTTCGCGTGTGGGCGCTTCACTGTCCTGGGCGTACGCATCCGTTGCGTTGGCCCAGAGGGCGCCCCCGGCCCCCACAGTGGCGACAGCGCTGACCGCGCCCACCACGACATCCCGCAAAACCCGCTTCATTAAGCCCTCGACGTGGCGGCGCTCCCCAGCGCCGCGGTTTTAAGACCCCATCCCGTCGGGAAAGACAAGGACGAGGCGCCGTTGCTACGACCCCGGAAGGAGTCGCGTGATGTCATTCCAAGTGGCGAACAGAAACAAACTCGCCATCACGGCGAATCCTGCCCTGTAAGCCCATTCCTGGGCCGCTGGCGGCAAAGGCTTGCCCCCCCGCGCGGCTTCGATCGCATAGAACAGCAGATGTCCCCCATCGAGAATCGGAATTGGCAGCAGATTCACGAAGCCTACAGCGACCGACAAAACTGCGGC
>DASPMA010000156.1:0-5353 GCA_035627335.1 Binatia bacterium | reverse complement strand
GGGCGCGAGCGTCAGCGTTTCAAAGCCTAGCATGGGCCGTTCGCCGCCTTCGATGTCGGCGGCCGGCGTGACGACCTGCAGGTTCTCGATACGGATGCCGTAGGCGCCGGTTTTGTAATAGCCGGGCTCGTTCGAGACGATCATGCCCGGTTCGAGCGGCTGCGTGTTGACGAACTTGGCGATGCGCTGCGGACCTTCGTGCACGCCAAGATAAGAGCCGACGCCGTGACCGGTGCCGTGATCGTAGTCGAGGCCGGCTTCCCAGAGGCTCATGCGCGCAAGCGCGTCGAGCTGGTGGCCGGTGGTGCCCTTGGGGAAGCGCACGCGCGAGAGCGCGATGTGGCCCTTGAGCACGCGCGTGAAGCGCTCCTTCATTTCCTTGTTTGGTCGCCCGATCGGCACGGTGCGGGTGATGTCAGTGGTGCCGTCGAGGTATTGGCCGCCGCTATCGATGAGGAAGAGCGAGCCGCGCGCGAGACGGCGGTTGGTTTTGGTGGTGACGCGATAGTGGACAATAGCGCCGTTGGGGCCCGCGCCCGAGATGGAGTCGAAGGAAAGGTCTTTGAGGCCGCCCGTGTCGTGGCGGAAGCTCTCAAGTTTTTTGCACGCTTCGATCTCTTGAACCTTGCCGCTTTGCCCCTCAGTGGCGAGCCAGTGCAGGAAACGCGAGATCGCGGCGCCATCACGGCGATGCGCTTTGCGCGTGCCCTCGATCTCCGCGGCGTTCTTGCACGCGCGCGGCAGGACGACGGGGTCTTGACCGCGCACTACTTCCGCGCCCGCTTCCCGCAATCGTTCGAAGTACCAGGCCGATGCCGTGGACGGATCGAGCTTTACCTTCTTGCCGCCGAGTTCGCGCAGCGCCGGCGAAAGCTCGTCGCTCGGACGAACCGCCACCTGATTGCCGAGCCATTGCTTCAGTTCGGGCGAGACCTTCTCGTCAGCGAGGAAAAGGTCGGCTGAGCCGTCCTTGCGCAGGATTGCTTCGCCGAGCGGCAGCGGCGTGCGCGCCACATCGCCGCCGCGCACATTGAACAGCCAGGCGATCGAAGCGGGGGAGGTGATGACCACTGCATCCGCGCCCTCGGCGCTCAAGCCTTCGCCGAGGCGATGGCGTTTCGACGATGCGTTCTCGCCCGTGTAAGATTCTTGCTGCGGCACGACCTTCGCCATCGGCACGGGCGGGCGGTCGTCCCAGATCTCATCGATTGGATTGCGAGCGACCGGTACAAGCGTCGCGCCCGCGGCTTCGGCGGCTGTCTTCAGCCGTTCGAGGCTGTCAGGGCTGTGCAATTTTGGGTCATAGCCGATCTTGGCGCCCTCTGGCGCGCGCTCGCGCAAATACGCGGCCGGCCCGCCATCGATCAGGTCCCTGTATTGGAACAGTTCGCCATCCACCTGCGCGCGGACCTGCAGCGTGTAGCGTCCATCGGTGAAAACGGCGGCTTCGTCGGCCAGCACCACCGCCGCGCCTGCGGACCCCGTGAAACCGGTGGTCCAGGCCAATCGGTCATAGGCGGGGGGCACATATTCGTTTTGCCACTCGTCCTCATGGGGCACGATAAAACCATCAAGGCCGGCCGCTTTCAGCGCTTTTCTCAAGCGGGGCAAATGCTTGCGGCCTAGTGCGGGGCCGCCTGGATCGTCATAGGTCTGGAACACGTCTTGCGTCCTCTTGAGGCCCAAGTTCAGGCCCGGTTCAGTGCATAGAGTCTAGGGGATCGGGCGTGGAGGTTTAAAGGGCGAACCTCGCGGAAACCGGCTTCGGCGGAGACGCATGCTTAGTTGGGTGAAAAAAGCGGCGGCGGGGTTGGCGGCGCTGGCGGTCCTGGCGGGGACCGCCGAGGCCCAAGTTCCCGACCCCTTCGCCCGCGAACTGGCCCAGCGCCTGACGCGCGCCGAAACGCTGCTCACCGAAAACGGATACGCGCGCGCCGCAGGTCCCTTTGCCGGCGGCATGCCGGAGCGACGGGCGCGGCGCTACACCGTGATGCTGCGCGCGGGGCAGGACTATCGCATTGTTGGCGTGTGCGATCGTCGCTGCAGCGATCTCAACTTGCGCCTGTTCGCCGCAAGCAACCAGCTGATCGCGCAGGACGTGTTGCGGGATGCGGTGCCGGTGATACACGTGCGCCCGGTTGCGACGGGGAATTACGACATCGAAGTGATCATGGAGCGGTGCGACGACGCACCGTGCTGGTTCGCGTTCAATGTCTATTCGCGTTGAGCTTTCGCCACACCAGCGTCATCCAGGCTTCCTTCGGAATCTGCCGTTCGAGGACGAGGCCGCGCGAAGCGTAAGCCTCGCGCACCAGCGGCGCTTGGGACCGTAGCAGGCCTGAGAGAATGAGCGTCCCGCCTGGCTCGACAGCGCACGTGAGCTTCGGAGCGAGGCGAATGAGCGGCCGCATCAGGATGTTCGCGAAGACGAGATCAAACTGCTTGCCGGCGATGTATCGCGCCCCGTCGCCGGCGATAACCTGAACGCGCTGCGCGACCTTGTTCTGGCGCGCATTGATTTCCGCGATGGCCGCCGCGCGCGGATCGATCTCGATCGCCAGCGCATCGGCGCCGCACTTGGCCGCCGCGATGGCCAGCACGCCGGACCCCGCGCCGACGTCCAGCACCTTCGCCGGGCGGCGTCCGCGCAACACGCCCTCCAGCGCCATCAGGCAGCCCCAGGTCGTGCCGTGATGACCGGTGCCGAAGGCTTCGCTGGCTTCGATCCAGATTTTCGTCCGCCCGCCGCTCTCGCGCGACAACGCATGCGCGCCCGCGACCACGAAGCGCCCGGCGCGCACCGCCGGCAAGCCTTCGAGCGACATCGCAACCCAGTCGGCGGCCTTCACGCGCTTTTGTTTCAGATGCAGCTCGGGCGCCGCGGCGCCGACGATGGCTTGCGCGCTCGCGGCGTCCTGCTTGGTCGGCACATAGACTTCGAGCCGGAACTTGCCGGGGCTTTCCTCGAACCAGCTCACCGCGTCGGCAGGCGAGGGGTCGTGACGATCCAATTCGTCCGCTGCCGCGCGGATTTGGGCGAGGTCGCCGAGGGCCGTGAGCAGAAGCATCGCGCGTGGCTAGAGGCTGCGCGCGCGGCGGGCAAGCCGCGCATGGCGCCAAATCAGCCTCATCTGCGTTGTGCGCACACGGAGACGCGAAGGAGGGTGCGATGCGCGTGCTGATGGCAGCTGGACTGGTGACACTATTGGCGGCCTGCGCGCCCTCGCAGGATGCGTCCGCGCCCGATCCGACGCCCGCCGTCTCCAGCATGGCCCCCGGTCAGTATCGCACCACCGTGACCTATGCGCCGGGCTCGGCCGGCGCCGACGCGCCCGTCATGTCGGCGGAGCAGTGCGTCAGCTCAGGCGATATCGCCGATCTGGTCAATGACACCGTTCAGGCCGACGACGCTCAGGCGTGCAGCGAGAACACGATCAGCACCGCGAATGGGCGCATCGAAGGACGCGCCGTATGTCTGGACGCGCAAGGCTCGCCGCGTACGATGGAAATTTCCGGCACGTATGGAAACAACCGCGCCGACATGGATCTCTCCGTCACCGCCAGCATGGGCGGCGTAACGGCGACGCGGCAGGGACGCGTGCTGATCCAGCGCGTGGGAGAGTGCTCTTAAGCCGCGCTTGCGGGAATGACGAAGCTGTCGATTACGCGCTTCTCTCCCGCCTTGTCGAAATCGACCGTGAGCTTGTTGCCTTCGACTTGGCGGATGCGGCCGTAGCCGAACTTCTGGTGGAAGATGCGATCGCCGACGCCGTAGGCGGCGTCGCTTGGGCTGCTCCTGGCGATGAGGCGCGCTTCGCCTTCCAGCATAGGCGGCTTTGAGGTGAACGCGCCGCGCTCTTGCGCGCGGCGCCAGCCGGGCGACTGATAGCCGGACGTGAATGGCTCGACGGCCATGTCGCGCACGCCGGGCTGCTGCATCGAATAGCCTGTCTCGCTGATCGCATCGACGTTGGCGGCGGGGAGTTCATCGATGAAGCGTGAGGGCAGCACTGTCTGCCAGCGGCCGTAGATTTGGCGATTGGCGGCGAAGGAGATGCGCGCGCTTTCGCGTGCGCGGGTGATGCCGACGTAAGCGAGGCGGCGCTCTTCTTCGAGACCCTTCTCGCCGTTCTCGTCGATCGATCGCTGCGAAGGGAAGACCTGCTCTTCCCAGCCGGGCAGGAAGACGAGCGGAAATTCCAGACCCTTCGCCGCGTGCAACGTGGAGAGTTGTACGTTCTCGCCTTCGCTCTCGGCTTCGATGTCGAGCACGAGCGCGACGTGTTCGAGATAGGCTTCCAACGAATCGTACTGGCCCATGGACTGGACCAGTTCCTTCAAGTTTTCGAGCCGGGTCTGCGCTTGCGGAGATTTGTCGTTGCGCAGCATGTCGGTGTAGCCGCTTTCGTCGAGCACAATCTCAGCCAGTTCGACATGACTGATCTCGCGCGCTTTGTCGCGCCAACGATCGAGGTCATTCAAGAATGCGCGTAGCGCCGTGCGCGCTTTAAGCGGCAGTTCGTCCGTCAACGTCATTTCGCGCGCCGCTGCCGCGAGCGAACGGAAGCGCGTAGCGCCGCCGGGCGCGGGCGCCTGCTCGATGACGACTTCGCCCGTGTCCTGATCGAACAACGGGCCGTTGTCGGTGACAAATCGCACCGGCGGCTTGCCCGCGTGCTGGTGCAGCTTCTGCACCGTGCTTTCGCCGACGCCGCGCTTGGGCTGGTTCACCACGCGCTCGAAGGCGAGATCGTCGTCCTCGGAGCGGATGAGGCGCAAGTATGCGTGCGCGTCGCGCACTTCGGCGCGTTCGAAGAAGCGCGGGCCGCCGATCACCTTGTAGGGGATGCGCAGCATGAGAAAGCGCTCTTCGAACGCGCGCATCTGCCAGGCGGCGCGCACCAGCACGGCGCAATCGGCGTAGGAGCGATTGGATTGCACCCATGCTTCTATGTCGTCCGCAATGAGGCGCGCTTCGGCCTCGCCGTCCCACACGCCGCGCACTTTCACGCGATGGCCTTCCTCATCATCCGTGAACAGAGTCTTGCCGAGCCGGCCGCGATTGTGCGCGATCAGCTGCGAGGCGGCGGCGAGGATGTGGCCGGTGGAGCGGTAGTTGCGCTCAAGACGCACCACGACCGAGCCCGGGAAGTCGTGCTCGAAGCGCAGGATGTTGTCGACCTCGGCGCCGCGCCAGCCATAAATGGACTGATCGTCGTCGCCGACGACGCAGAGATTCCTCGACGCCTGCGCGAGCAAGCGCAGCCAGAGGTATTGTGCGACGTTGGTGTCCTGATACTCGTCCACCATCAGGTGCGTGATCTTACGGTGGTACGTCTCCAGCACGTCCTGA
>DASPMA010000155.1:0-2732 GCA_035627335.1 Binatia bacterium | reverse complement strand
GGATCATTCCGCCGGTCGCCCCGATCGGGTGGCCCATCGCGATGGCGCCGCCATTGACGTTGACCTTGTCCATGTCGAGGTCGAGCGCCTGCACCCAGCGCAGCACGACCGACGCAAACGCTTCGTTCAGTTCCCAAAGGTCGATATCTTCCTTCTTGAGCTTCAGCTTTGCCATCAGCTTGCGCGTCACCGCTTCCGGCCCCGTCAGCATGATCGAGGGCTCCGTGCCGATCGACGCGCCGCCGACAATGCGCGCGCGCGGCTTCAAGCCCAGCGCATCGCCCATTTCCTTGGAGCCGATCAGCACGGCCGAGGCGCCATCGACAATGCCCGACGAATTGCCGGCATGGTGGACGTGATCGACTTTCTCGACTTCCGGATAGCGTTGCTTGATCACGTCATCGAACCCCGGCATCACCTCGCCCTGCATCTTGAACGAAGGCTCCAGCGCGCCGAGCGATTGCAGCGTCGTGTCGGGCCGCATGTGCTCGTCGTGATCGAGCAGCGTGACGCCAAGCTGGTCCTTCACCGGCACGATCGATTTCTTGAACCGCCCTTCCTTCCACGCCTTCGCCGCGCGCTGCTGGCTCTGCACCGCGTAATTGTCGACGTCGGTGCGCGAAAAGCCGTGTTTGGTGGCGATCACGTCGGCCGCAACGCCCTGCGGCGTGAAATAGGTCTTCATCGCCACCGAAGGATCGGTCGCCCACGAGCCGCCCGTCGATCCCATCGGCACGCGGCTCATGCTCTCGCAGCCGCCGCCAATGGCGAGCTCGGCTTCCCCCGATTTCACTTTTGCCGCAGCGATGTTGCATGCTTCCAACCCAGACGCGCAGAAGCGCTCCACCTGGATACCCGCAACAGATTCAGCATAGCCCGCATTCAGCACCGCGATGCGCGCGAGATTGCCGCCCTGTTCGCCGATCGGCGAAAGGACGCCCAGCGCCACGTCGTCCACTTTCGACGTATCCAGATTGTTGCGGTCGCGGATGGCTTGCAGCATTTGCGTCGCCAATTGCAGCGAGGTCTGCTCGTGCAGCGACCCGTTCGACTTGCCCTTGCCGCGCGGCGTGCGCACCGCGTCATAGATATAGGCTTCGGCCATGTGTCATCTCCTACTTCATCCTCCCCCGCATCGCGGGGGAGGTGTCGCCGAAGGCGACGGAGGGGGCGTCGTCGACTCGCCCCTCAGTCTCGCTTCGCTCGACAGCTCCCCACGATGTGGGGAGCATCGACACCCTCCATGGGACCGGAGTCGTCCCTGGCGCCATCGGCGCCTACTCCGCTGACCGCTGCCGCCGGGCCGGCGACAGCGCGGAAAAAACCTAATGCGCCTCCCCGCCACCGATGGCGATGTCGCCTCGGAACGAGTTGGCGATGAAACATGCTTCGTGCGACTTGTGATGCAGCTCGCGCACTTCCTCCGGCGCCGGCTCTTTGTCGCCGCCCCAGATCACCACCGGATTGAGCCGCACCTGCGTCACTGCAATCCGCCCGCGCTCATCCTTGCCGAGCACGCCTTCAGCTTTGTCCTGATAGGCGTCGACCACGTACCCGGAGCGCCGCGCGAAATCCAAAAAGAACAGCATGTGGCAAGAGGCCAGCGCCGCCACGAACATCTCTTCGGGATCGATTGCGTCCTCACGCGAAAGCGGCAGCTTCACCACGGACGGCGAAGACGAGCCAACAACCGTGATTCCGCCATCGAACGAGATTTCGTGCGCGCGGGAGTATTTGCCGTCGCTGAAGACAGCGTCGTCACGCGTCCAAAGCAAAGTTGCGGTGTGGCTAGACATTGAAACGCCCCTGGGACCGCGGGCGTCCCGCCCGCATTCTTTTTCCGACAATCAACTGCGGGCGGGACGCCCGCGGTCCCGGGAGGGCAAACATCAGAATTGCTCCGCCGCCAACGCCATCACCGGCCCCGCGCCCGACTTCAGCTTCGCCAGGTGCGCGCCTGCGTCCGGCAACATCCGCGCCAGGAAGTAGCGCCCCGTCGCGAGTTTCGTGTCGTAATACGGATCGGCCGCGCCGCCATTCTTCTTCGCCGCCAGCGCCGCCTTCGCCTGCAACGCCCACATGTACGCCAGCGCCGTCAGTCCGAAGAGGTTCAGGAAATCGTGACTCGCGGCGCCGGCATTGTCGAAGTTCGACATGCCATTTTGCATCAACCACATCGCACCGTCCTGCAGCTGCGCCTTGGCGCCTTTCAACGCCTCAACGAACTCTTTCAAGTCCGCATCGTCCTCGTGATTGTGCACGAAATCGTCGATCTCGTTGAAGAACGCGAAGATCGCTCGCCCGCCATTTGCGCCGAGTTTGCGGCCAACCAGGTCCAGCGCCTGAATGCCGTTCGTGCCTTCATAGATCATGGCGATGCGTGCATCGCGCACGAACTGGCTCATGCCATGCTCTTCGATGTAACCGTGACCGCCGAACACTTGCTGCGCGTTGGTGGCGTTCGCGTAGCCCTTGTCGGTGAGGTAGCTTTTGATTACCGGCGTCATCAGGCCCATGTAGTCTTCGGCCTTCTCCCGCACCTTGTCGTCCGGCGACACCAGCAAGAGGTCGCCATTGATCGCCGTCCAGAATGCAAACGCCCGCGCGCCTTCGTTAAACGCCCGCGCGTCCATAAGCATGCGGCGGATGTCCGGGTGCACGATGATCGGATCGGCTGGTCCGTTCGGATTCTTCGCGCCCGTGATGGACCGCCCCTGCGGGCGATCCTTAGC
>DASPMA010000154.1:0-5983 GCA_035627335.1 Binatia bacterium | reverse complement strand
AAGCTTGGACTGCGCCGAGTGAAACGCTGGCCTACGATCTCACGCATGCGCCGGGCGAGTGCCTCGCCTCGGCGCGCGCAGCGGAGACGGAGATTGGCCGCGTCTTGTTTCGCTCGCCAGTCTTGATCGGCGGCCCAGCGGCGCGCGCAGGGCTATCGTGCAATGCATGCCACAGTAACGGCCGCGTCAATGCGCGCTTCTTGCTGCCCGAGCTGACGGACCGTGCGGGACATGCCGACGTGACGTCGGAATGGGCGAGCCACCTGCGGGGCGACGGCGTCGCCAACCCCTTGCCGATCCCGGATCTCGCCGCTGTTTCCCATGCTCCGGGTTTCGGACATCTGCGTGAACCGTCGATGGAGGTGTTCGTCCGCAGCGTGATCGTCGACGAATTTCAGGGCCCGCCTCCACCGGCGCAGGCATTTGATGGCGTGATCGCCTATCTGCGCGCATTGCGCAGCGATCCGTGCGTCGAGGGGATGACGCGCTTGACACTGCATGACGCAGCCGAAGATGTGCGCCGCGCCGTGGCGGCGGCAGAGATGGCGGACGCCCCGACGGCGCGTTTGCTGCTGCTCGCGGGGCAGGACGCGATCGGCCGGATCGTCGAACGTCTGCCGGCCCGCCGCTTCGCGCGCGATCGCCGCGCTTATGAGGCGCTCGCCCGCGAGCTCGGCGCCCTCCGCCGCGCGGAGGACATGAGGGCTACTCTTGAAACAGGCCTGCCCGGCTGGCGCGCGCGGTTCGATGCGGCGGTGGCCCGCACGGCGCGGCGCGAACGGCTCACCTACTTCAACGAAGCGACCTTGCGCCGGGCGCTGGAGCGCTAAGGGTACGACGCGAGGATATCGTACTGGTAAAGCGCCAGCTCGCCGTTGGCGTTGAGCCACGCGCGGCCCCATTGAGAGCGGCGCAATTCATTCAAACCCTCGTACTGCACGCCGCTCGCCGGCGGCCGTCCGTCCGCGCGGAGGCATGGCACCGAGATCGCGATCTCATCGCCCCCGCCATAGCGCGAACCGCGTTCAACAGCTTCCACGACGCCATACACGCGACAATTGCCATAACCGTGTGCGGGAGCGAGCCCCCCTACGCGCTCCACGCGTACAACGATGACATTCTCCGCAGTCGCGCGAGCGCGTTCATAATATTCGGGCGCGAGCGCCGCCCAAGCCGGAAGCGTAAAAAAGAGCGTCACAAGCAGAAGCGCGGCGCGCATGGTCATCCTCCCCTGTGGCGACGCTAGCGCAGCGCAGCCAGCGCCGCCACTGCTGCGTCGATGCGGGCGTCTAAGCCCGGCGCAGTCACACGCGGCCAATCGGGCATCTGGTTGGCGATCCAGGTGAATTGGCGCTTGGCGTAACGGCGCGTATCGCGCTTGCCGACCTCGGCGGCAGCGGCAAGCGGCATGTCGCCTTGGAGGTGCTCCATCAAAGCGGGCGCGCCATGCGCTTTCATGGCGGGCAGCGCCGGGTCAAGCTTGCGGGCGGCAAAGGCGCGCACTTCCTCGAGCGCGCCGGCATCCAGCATGGCGTCGTAACGTGCGTTGATGACCGCGTAGAGTGTTTCGCGATCCGGGATGAGGGCAATCCCCGCCCATTGGTCCCGCCTCAGCGCCGGCCGGGTCTGCGCGTGCAGTGTGGTGATGCTTTGCCCGGTCGTCTCCAAGACTTCCAGCGCCCGCAGGATGCGCGGCGCATCGTTGGGCTCGAGCCGCGCGGCGGTGGCGGGATCGCGCAGCGCGAGTTCGGCATGCAACGCCGGCGCGCCTTCGCGTTCAGTGCGTGCGCGCAGGGCGGCGCGGATTTCCGGATCGGTGGCGGGAATGTCAGCGAGGCCTTCGGTTAGCGACTTGAAGTAAAGCCCTGTGCCGCCCACGACGATCGGCGTCTTGCCGCTCGAATCTATTGCGTTGATTGCAGCGAGCGCATCCGTGAGCCAGCGGCCCGTGGAATAGAGTTCGCCGGCGTCCGCGTAGCCGTAGAGATGGTGCGGCGCCCGCGCTTCTTCTGCCTCGCTGGGGCGCGCTGTGAGAATGCGGAAGTCACGGTAGACCTGCATCGAATCCGCATTGACGATTTCGCCGCCTAACCGTTCGGCCAATGCCAGGGCGAGTGCGGATTTGCCGCTGGCGGTGGGCCCCATGAGAAGCAGCGCGCGCATGGCCAGCCTCTACCCCAGCTTCAGCGCTTATGGGAGGGTGCGTTGTGAGCACAGAATCGCACGCCCTCGTTTTCGTCGCACCGCCGGACAACAAGGCCGCGTATCGCGAAGCGCTGCTTATGCTGGGGCGCGTGGCGCTGTCACGAAAGTTGCCGCCGCCCGATGTACTGGCGGGTTGGGAAAGCGCTCAGTGGATTTACCCCAACGTGGACGGCGAGTTGCGCGAGGAGGCTGCTGCGGCGGTTGTGCAACTCCCAGTGGATTGGGCTCTCGTGCCGGTAAAAGGCCGGCGCAAGAAACTCCTCGTCGCCGACATGGATTCGACAATCATCAACGTAGAATGCCTGGACGAGCTGGCTGATTTCGCCGGCATCAAAGCGGAGATCGCTTCAATCACTGACCGGGCCATGCGTGGGGAGTTGGAGTTCGAGCCGGCGCTGCGTGATCGCGTTGCGAAGCTCAAAGGCCTCGCGGTCGGCGCGTTGCAGAAGACATATGACGAGCGGGTCCGGCTCAATCCTGGAGCGCGCACGCTGGTGCAGACGATGGCCCAGCACGGCGCGCGTTGCGTTCTGGTATCCGGCGGCTTTACGTTCTTTACGTCGCGCGTTGCTGATATCGCCGGGTTTCACGAACACCGCGCCAACGCGCTCCTCGATGACGGTGCGTTCCTCACGGGCGCCGTCCGAGAACCGATTCTGGGCCGCGCCGCCAAGCTCGGCGCTTTGCACGAGCAAGCGCGCGCGCTTGGCCTGGACCTCCGCGAAGCGCTCGCGATCGGCGACGGCGCAAACGATCTGGACATGATCAAAGCCGCGGGTCTGGGCATTGCGTACCGAGCCAAGCCCCTGGTTGCGGCTGAGGCGGGCGCTCGTATAGATCACACCTCGCTGGAATCGGCCCTCTTCTTCCAGGGCTATGCGCGGGGGGAATTCGTCATATGAAGCGTTTGTTTTTCTGCATCGCCTTGCTGGGCGCGTGCGCACAGGAGCCCGCCGAAGTCGACGCAGGCCCGCCCGCGGAGCTGGCGCCCGTCAGCCTGCCGGTCGCGGACCAAGCTGGCAACCGCATGGAAGCGCTGACGCCGAATGGCGCGCGCTGGTGCACTGCCGACAATGCGTGGTGCGTCGAGGCGGATGAAAACGGTGCGCGCGCCATCAATGGCGCGGCCACAATCCCACTGGGCGGCCCGCTTGACGCATGGCCCAACATCATTCGTAACGCCGACGGCAGCGTCATCGTCGGCCTGATCCGCACGCAGAGCCAGATGTACTCGGGCGGCGGCGGCGAGGGTAGCGAACTCCGCCTCTACACAATCGCCGGTGACGAAGCGGCGGACGCTGGGGCGTTGCCGTATCACGGCTCGCTGATGATCCGCGCCTGTTTCGGTGAGGAGGACCAGCGCACGCGGCGTGAGGCGTGCCACGACCAGTACGATTTCGAGACGCGGATTTCGCTGAACGAAGCCGCATCCAGTGGCCCGGCGCAGATCCTGTTGGAAACGGCGGCGACGACTTATCCCGGCCAACTGGCCCGCAACGAAGACTCCACGGAGAGGCCGCCGCTGCGGGCCTCAGATTTGGTGACCTGGGTGGATCCGGCATGCTCGTATCGGCGCACCTATATAAGAGGCGCGGACGGGCGGTATGGGCCGGATGAGCCGCTGCCCGATTGTTCGCAGTATCTGGAGCCATAATTGACGCTGCCGCGTAAGCCATTGGCCGTCGTGTTCGATCTCGACGGCACGCTGATCGATTCCGAAGCACTAGTGCGCGAGGCGCATTTCGCGGCCTGCGCCAAGCTCGGCTATGCGATGAGCGATGCGCAGTTCTTGTCGCTCGTCGGTCTGCACCGCGAAGCCAATGATGCACAGCTTAAGGGCTTTTACGGCGATGCCTTCCCGCTGGACGACTTCATCGCGGCAACGCGCGCGCATGTGGGCGATCGTGTTGCGCCGCTGAAGTCCGGCGCGGTGGAACTCATGGATGCGCTGGACGAGATGGCCTTGCCCTACGGTCTGGCCACATCTTCTCGAAGGCCATGGGTGGACCGGCATTTCGCGGCGCACGGACTTGCCCATCGATTTCACGCTATCGTCACGCGCTTGGATTGCACCGAAGGCAAACCCCATCCCGAGCCTTACCTGAAGGTCGCGGCGGCATTGGGGTTTGAGCCAATGCATGTCTTGGCGCTCGAAGATTCTCATGCGGGGGTGCGGTCGGCACATGCCGCCGGCTGTATGACAGTGATGGTGCCGGACCTCTTGCCCGCCGATGAGGAAATGCGAACCAAAGCACTGCGGGTGGCGAAATCCCTGCACGACGTGATTGATCTCATCGCCGCGCGGGTTGCGCCAGTTGCTTGAGGCGCATTCCGCTGCGGCCTAGGTTCGCGGCGTGAGCACCCAGTCTGACATTCGGCCGCAGGCGCGTTTTGGCGACTACGTCGCGCTTGCCCGTGCGGATCACTGGATCAAGCACGCCATGATCGCGCCGGGGGTCGTGTTTGCATGGCTGCTCGCGCCGGACGGACAAATCGCAGGCGAGACGACTTGGTTTAACGCGATCGTTGGCTTCGCGGCGGCCTGCTTGGTGTCATCCGCCAACTACGTGATCAATGAATGGCTGGACGCGCCGTTCGACGCCCAGCATCCAAAGAAACAATCACGCCCAGCCGTGCGCACCGCGATGGATCCGCTGGTCGTTTATCTGGAATACGCGGCGTTGCTGGCCGCCGGTCTGCTGCTCGCGCTGCTGGTTGGGCGCATGTTCATGGTGACGGCCGCGGCGTTCGCTGTGGCGGGCTTCCTCTACAATGTGCGCCCGTTCCGCACCAAGGACATTCCGTTCATCGATGTGATCTCGGAGTCGGTGAATAATCCGCTGCGGTTGCTGCTGGGCTGGTTCATGATCGCGCCAGCCTTCGCGCCGCCCGCGTCGTTGCTCATTGCCTACTGGGCGGGCGGTGCGTTTCTCATGACGGTGAAACGTTTCGCCGAGCATCGCTTTCTCTCCAGCGATGGCGCCGCGAATGCAGCTATTGAGCGCTATCGCCCATCGCTGGCGGGCTACCGACAATCCATGCTGATCGTGGCTGCGCTGGTCTATGCGCAGCTGTTCGCGTTCATGATGGCCGTGTTTCTGCTGAAGTATCGCGCCGAATACATGCTGCTCTTCCCGCCGCTGGTGGCGCTGTTCGCGATCTATATGCGTATCGGCTTTGCGCGCGATTCAGCGGCGCAGGCGCCGGAGCACCTCTTCAAGCAGCCGGTGCTTTTAGGGCTCGCCACAGGCATTGTGGCGCTCTTCCTGCTGCTGACGTTTGTGGACATTCCGGCACTCTCGACTTTCACCGAACCGCATTTCATCCCAGTAGCGGAGTGATTAGCTGCGCGCCTGCAGGCGCCGGTAGGTGCGCTGGCCGCCGCGATTGATTCGCACGATGATGTTGTGCTCACCCACTGCCGCTTCGCCAGAGATGGCGCGTGCCGCGATCATGCTTTCGGTCGGCTGGAACGCCATCTGCTCGATCACGTCGCCCGGACGCAGCACGCCATCATTGGCGCTGCCGATATCGACCGCCAACACCACGACCCCTTCTACGCCCGGATCGATCTGGAATTCCTCGCGCAGGCTGGCGTCGAGTTCCGATAGCGCCACGCCGAAGATGCGGCCCCCGCGCGGCCCCCCGTCACGGCGCGGCGCGCGCGGCTCCTCACCGGAAGCAATGCGCGGGCTCGCCTCCCCGTCCTGCAACAGCTCGATCGTAGCGCGCAGCGTCATGCGTTCGCCGTCGCGAACGATATCGAGCGGCACGGTGG